>JBAYAO010000001.1:0-40831 GCA_041669745.1 Candidatus Methanomethylophilaceae archaeon
AGAAAAGGGAGGATTGCAGTTACATGAGGGAGGAAAGCATCCGTCTCGATGATATGGAACCTCTGCTCGCGGTACCTCACAGGGTGGATGATGTCAGACCCGTATCCGATTTCGAGGGGGTGCAGCTCGATCAGGTTTTCGTGGGCACGTGCACCAACGGCAGATATGGGGACCTGAAACGTTTTGCCGACATCGTGAGGGGGAGGAAGGTCAAGGTCAGGACGATAGTCGTCCCCGCATCGAGAGCCGTTCTTCTCAAGGCAATGAGCACCGGCATCATAAGGGACATCATCGAATCCGGCGCTGTGCTCTGCAATCCAGGATGCGGACCGTGTCTCGGAGCGCACCAGGGTGTACTGGCCGATGGAGAGACGGGTCTATCGACCGCCAACAGGAATTTCAAGAACAGGATGGGTGTAGGCGCGAAATACTATCTCTCGTCGCCTACGACCGCGGCATTCTCTGCATTGAGAGGCGAGATAACTTCACCGGGGGATATGTCATGAAGGGCGTCGTCATAAGACTGGGTGACGATGTGGACACTGACCAGATAATCGCCGGAAGATATCTGAGGACCAAGGACAGAACCGTCTGGGCGGAACACGCGTTCGAGGATCTGGATCCGAGTCTGTCGTCCCGTCTCAGGGGCGGGGTCATCGTCGCCGGGAAGAACATGGGCTGCGGATCGTCACGTGAACAGGCGGCCATCGCTCTCAGGGAGGCAGGAGTGGTCGCAGTGGTCGCGGAGAGCTTTGCCAGGATATTCTTCAGGAATGCGATAAACAGGGGCATACCACTGTTCGAGGTTCCCGGGGGCATCACATGCGATGAGGGAGACGAGATCAACGTATCCTTGGAGCGGTCGTGTGTAGAGGTGGACGGACATACGTATCAGGCTCTGAGACTATCAGATAGGATGAAGGAGATCATAGATGCCGGCGGGCTCATCGAGCTAAGGAGGAGGGGCGTTTGAGGATCGCAGTGGTCAGAGGCGACGGTATCGGTGAAGAGGTGGTACCGGAGGCTGTCAGGGTACTAAGGCATTATGCACCCGGCGCTGAATACTTCGAAGTGGAGGTCGGATACGGCAAATGGAAGAGGTGCGGGGTCGGATGCGATGATGAGGATATAGAATCCCTGAGGGAAGCGGATTCCATCCTCTTCGGTGCCATAACGACACTTCCTGATCCGGGTTACAAGAGCATCATGCTTAGGATAAGGCATGACCTCGGTCTTTATGCCAACCTCAGACCGGTGTACGGTGACGGATTCAACATCATGGTGGTACGCGAGAATTCCGAGGGCCTGTATTCCGGCATAGAGGAGATAGGCGACACCAGATCCACCACCCTGAGGGTGGTGACGAAGAAGGCGAGCGAGCGCATAGCGAGATGCGCATGCGATATACTGCTGAAGGATTTCAAAGGCGGCACCCTTACGATAGGGAACAAGGCCAATGCCATAAAGTCGGATGTGCTCTTCCGGGACACGTGCATAAGGGTGGCGGACGAGATGGGTGTTCCCTACAGAACGTCGTATATCGACGCACTCACATTCGATGCCATACAGAATCCGCAGAAATATGACGTGATAGTCACGACGAACGTTTTCGGAGACATACTCAGTGACGCATTGGGGCATCTGGTGGGCGGCCTTGGTATGCTTCCGAGCGCGAACATAGGCGACGATTGTGCGCTTTTCGAACCTGTACACGGCAGTGCGCCCGACATCGCCGGAAAAGGTCTGGCCAATCCGATAGCGGCCATAAGGAGCGCCGGCATGCTGCTCGAGTACAACGGTATACGCTGTGGTGTCGAGATAGAGGATGCGATAAGAGAGGTCATATCGTCCGGCATAAGGACCAGGGACCTCGGAGGGACCGCGGATACGGCATCGTTCTGCGATGCATTGATGGACAGACTTGACTGAGGAGGTTTCAACATGGATGTTATTAACCCGGCTGACAACAGGAAGATCGGAACGGCGAGGGATTTCACGGAAGAGATGGTGCATGACACCATCGGGACCCTGGAAAAAGGATTCACGGAGTGGTCCTCACGCAATCCCACGGCACGCGGCGGGATACTGTTCAGGGCCGCAGAGACGATAAGACGGGACCAGGACAGGCTCGCATCGATACTCACTACCGAGCAGGGTAAACCCCTTTACGAGGCAAGATACGAGATACAAGGGGTAGCAGCCGTCATGGAGTTCTATGCCTCTGTGGCGGGAACTATAGGCGGTCATACCCTGCCGAAAGCGGATTACGGTCATGCGTTCACGAAAAAGACACCATTGGGGGTGTGCGGTGCCATAATACCGTGGAATATGCCGGCACTGATAATGGCCTGGAAGATATGTCCCGCGCTGGTATCAGGGAACACGATGATACTCAAGACGGCCTCTGCGACGCCGCTCACGAACATCGGGATCGCGGAGATATTATTCGGCGCAGGACTTCCCCGTGACGTTCTTGCCGTGGTCACTGGCCAAGGTAGCATCGTGGGTGCCGCCGTGGCGGCAGACGAGAGGATCAAGCACCTGTCGTTCACCGGATCGGTGGAGACCGGGGACAGGATCGCGAAGACGGTCAACGCCAGAAGGACGCGTCTCACCCTCGAATTGGGAGGAAGCGACCCGATGATAGTCTGCGAGGATGCGGATATCGACAGAGCGGTCGCGGGAGCGGTCTCTGGCAGGTTCTTCAACTGCGGCCAGACATGCACAGCGGTCAAGAGACTCTTCGTTGCGGACGGTATCGCCGACGAATTCATCTCCAAACTGAAACACGGTACGGAATCGCTCAGGGTCGGCGACGGTACCGCGGAGGGAACGACCATGGGACCTCTGAACAGTGTCTCCGGGCTAAGGGACATGGAGGACGCCGTGGAGAGTGCGAGAGACTGCGGGGACGTCATAACCGGCGGTGTCAAACCGCACGGTCCCGGAAATTTCTATTCCCCGACGCTGATATCCGATCCGGAGCCGGGATGCAGACTGCTGACAGAGGAGATATTCGGTCCAGTACTGCCGATAGTCAGGTTCGACGGTCTGGACGAGGCCATACGCATGGCGAACGATTCCAGGTTCGGTCTCGGCGCTTCGATATGGACCAAAGACATCGGGACGGCCTGTAAGGCCACGGACAGGATAGATTCCGGCATACTGTGGATCAACCGCCATATGAGGATCCCTCCCGAGGTACCATTCGGAGGTGTCAAGGACAGCGGCATAGGCCGTGAGAACGGTCTTTCGGCTCTGGAGCAATATCTCACCGAGAAGACCGTGATCCTGTCACCGTGACACTCCGTCATATGTTGCAGGTTATATGTGCGGATCCGGGGATTTACTGGACCGGGACCGGTATACAACGTGATCACGATCCAGAACAACCGAAAGCCGATCGCATGCATTTACACACCGATCGAAAAAGTCGTGTCGATACGGCATTGCATAAAGAGGCACGGTGGTCAGAGGAACATCGTCATGTATATCGGTATGTATACGATATCCCCTTCCATTCTGAGGTCTTTGGAGTGTATGACATATCCTTCGTTGACTATCGATGGGAACTTATCCATGAAACGATCCAGTGAGGCGTGTTTGCTGGATACGCCGGATTTCGATTCGATAGGTACGATCTTCTCGCCGTCGGCGATCATGAAATCGACCTCCTGCATATTTGTTGAGTCATTGGCGTAAAATTTACAGAATCTCAGTTTATGTCCGGTAGCTGTCAGTTCCTGAGCCACCATATTCTCAAAGAACATTCCCTTGTTCACGGCCATTTTGTTCTTGAGGAGATTTCTGTACACCTCTTCGCGGTTTCCGGTATTCGATCTGAAGGACGCAGTGATCAGGAGTCCGGTATCTGCCATGTATATTTTGAACGAATTCTCATCAAGATTGAGATCCAATGCAGGACCTGGATCGCTGTTGCGGTAGCATATGTTCACCATCTTGGATTCTCCAAGCCAGGTCACGCTGTCGTAGTACTCCCTGGTTTTCGTTCCTCTTCTCATCATCGACGGGCTGAAAGTCTTCTCGTGCTTGGATAGGAATGAAGGTATCTGTTCGAATATGCGTTTGGACTTGAGTCCGCGGTCAGCTTTTATCTTCGAGGTATCATCGGAATACAGGTTCAGTATTGCTTGTTTCACGTTCTCTACGCTTTCGAAATTGTTGTTCTCGATGTAAGCAACCACCGCCTGCGGCATTCCGCCGACGAGCATATACAGGATGTACCGATCCATGATCTGTTTATGCAGAACATCTCCCAGGGGGACAAGCTTTTCGAATGCGTCTCTGATTATTTGGATCGTAACCTCGTTGTTCTGAGCCCACAGGAATTCTTCGAAATCCATCGGATGCATCTCAATGGATATTTCTTCCGAAGGGATCAGAATATCCTTCACATTTTGTTTTATCGAGAGGAGGGATCCCGTCTCTATGTAGTCGTAGCGTCCGTCGGCCACAAAGTGTTTGATCATCTGTCTGGCAAAAGGGAACAGCTGTACTTCGTCGAATACAATCACAGATTCGCGTTCGTACAGAATGGTGTTGTAAGTGTCTTGTAGGAACAGGAATATCTTGTCAAGATTTCCTGCATTCTGAGTGAATATCTCTTTGACCGCGTTATCAATTTTCGAGAAATCAATCAGAATGAACGTTTTATATTCGTTCTTGGCAAATTTTTCAACGACAGTGGTCTTCCCGACACGTCTGGCGCCCTTGATCAGGAGAGCACATCTGCCATCGTATTCCTTTTTCCAATCGAGTATCCTATCATATATCTTCCTTTTGAAATCCATGGTATATGCCAGAATAATTGTATTACACCTATATTAGTTTGTGTACGCACACATAATACACCTGTATTAAATCACAAAGTGCATTGGAATACACCTCTGAACATTTATCGAACCGGTATTCTCGACCAGATTCAGCACCTACGTTCTTGCATAACATCGAAAAGAAGAATGGCGCCGAGGGAGAGATTCGAACTCCCGAGGCGGAACGCCAGCGGTTTTCGAGACCGCCACCTTACCGGACTAGATTACCTCGGCTCGATTCCGAACAATCCTTACACCTATTTTTAACTTACCTGTCAGAAAATCTTGTTTATACGATAAGTGTCATGACGGAAAGATGATCCAGAACGACATACCGGATCCAAAGGGTTATGACGGGCGTGTTCCGCTGACTATACCCGGATACGAGGAGATCCATAAGCGCATAGCGGACACGGTCGGCAGTCTGGACGAGAGGCCGAGGTACTGGTTGGACACAGGTTGCGGGACAGGAACATTGGTCGCCGGTAACGTGGACCGTTTTCCGGATACCGAGTTCATACTCGCCGATCCATCGTCCGGCATGCAGGATGCTGCACGTTCGAAACTCAGCGGAAAACAGAACTGTTCCTTCGTAGAGAAAGGTACAGAGGATGTAAATTTCGGGAACGGTACGTTGGACGTGATAACGGCAGTCCTCTGTCACGGTTACTACGACAGGGAGGGTCGAAGGAAGGCGACTGAAAACTGCTACAGGCTGCTCAGGGAGGGCGGCCTGTATTTCACAGTGGAGCATATCCGTCAGGACACGGATGAGGAGACCGATGCCGCCATGGGCAGATGGAGAAAATTCCTCATAGAAGGCGGTCGAACACCGGAGGAGACGGACGCATATCTCGACAGACGCGATACCGTATTCTTTCCTATAACCGTGCGGGAGCACACGGACCTTCTCAAGGAATGCGGTTTCAGAGAGGTGAATGTTTTTTGGAGGTCATGCTCAGATGCGGGGTTCCTCGCTTCGAAGTGATGATGTGAAACCCTTGTGTGATTAGCTTTATTACGGACCATTGACTACACATGACGGTGTATTCGGGGGAGAATGCGATGGCAACGATCAAAAGAGCCTTGATAAGTGTTTCTGACAAAGACGGAATCGTCGATTTTGCGAAAGGACTGGTGGATCTCGGAGTGGAGATCATCTCCACGGGCGGTACGTACAGACTGCTCACGCAGAACGGCCTTCCCGTTAAGGAGGTCTCCGAGGTGACGGGATTCCCGGAGATGCTGGACGGACGCGTCAAGACACTCCATCCCAGGATACATGCGGGAATACTCGCCAGGAGGGATATTCCAGAACACATGGATGCGATCGGGGAGAAAGGCATCGAGACCATAGACATGGTCGTGGTGAATCTCTATCCGTTCAAGCAGACGGTCCTCAAGGAAGGGGTCAAGTTCGATGACATCGTGGAGAACATAGACATCGGCGGACCCAGCCTGATCCGTGCCGCGGCCAAGAATTACAAATCGGTCGCAGTGGTCACATCGCCGGACCAGTATGCTCCGGTATTGGAACAGCTGAAGGCCGACGGGAAGTTGGATGACGGCATACTGTCAAAACTGATGGCGGAGGCGTTCATCACGACCGCCAATTACGATGCCATGATAGCCTGTCAGATGAACAGGAGATTCGGAGGCAGGTTCCCTGCGTCGTTCCCGATCCCCTCCGAGAAGGTCATGGATCTCAGATACGGAGAGAATCCGAACCAGAAGGCGGCATTCTACAGAGATCCGTTCACACCAGGTCCGACAGTATCGAAAATGGAGCAGCTTCACGGCAAGGAACTGTCCTACAATAACATCCTGGACATGGACAAGGCGTTGGATATCGCTATGGACTTCGAGAAACCCACCGCAGTCGTTATGAAGCACACGAACCCCTGCGGTCTTGCCAGTGCCGATAATATCTACGATGCGTTCGTTACCTCATACGCGGTCGATCCGATGTCCGCATACGGTTGTGTGATCTGCATCAACAGACCCTGCGATCTGAGGGTCGCAGAGGAGATGGCCAAGCATTTCGTGGAAGTGGTCGTGGCACCAAGCTTCGACAAGGATGCATTGGAACTTCTGGAGAAGAAGAAGAACATCCGTCTCATGACGACGAATGCGCCGATCGGCCCTGCATACAGGGTCAGGGAATACAAGATGAAGAAGGTCCAGGGTGGATTGTTGGTACAGACCGATGAGGATGTTCCGGTCGACCGCAGCAATCTCAAGGTAATAACGAAGCGTGCACCGACCGAGAAGGAGATCGATGCCATGCTCTTCGCGTGGAAGCTCGCCAAGCACGTTACGTCGAATTGCGTCGTATATGTCAAGGACGAACGTGCGGTGGGTATAGGGGCGGGACAGATGAGCCGTGTGGATTCTGCAAAGATCGCGACCATGAAGGCCAATGAGCCGACGCAGGGCTGTGTAATGGCATCCGATGCGTTCTTCCCGTTCAGAGATGGTGTCGACGAGGCCGCCAAGGCCGGTGTTACAGCTATAATCCAGCCCGGAGGGTCCATAAGGGATGAGGAAGTGATCGCTGCCGCGAACGAGCACGGAATGGCGATGGTGTTCACCGGTTGCCGTGTGTTCAGGCACTGATCTCATACAATCTCGGAATGGATTCTTTTCATCGAAAACGGATGTGTTCGGGTCTGGAACGAACATGTTCGTGATTTCATTTATCTCATCACAGTTCGGTGTCGTCTCGGGCAGAGACTTGGAAAACCGCGGAGGTGAATATGATGAGTGAAATTACACCTAGGGAAAGGTTCTTCAAAGCAATGAAGTGTGAAAAGGTCGACAGACCGCCGGTATGCGGTATGACCACGACAGGCACGACTGAACTCATGGATCATGTGGATGCCTACTGGCCTGAGGCCCATACGGATGCGAGGAAGATGGCCAAGATCGCATTGGGCGTATATGATTTTCTGGGACTGGAATCCGTCAGAGTGCCATACTGCCTTACCTACGAGGCAGAGGCACTGGGATGCACCGTGAATCTCGGTAAGAAGAATTCCACGCCGATGGTCAAGAACAGTCCGTTCAAAGCGGACCCGGATGCCAAATTGGAAATGATGGATGAGAAGGCGATGCTCAAAGTTCCGCGCAACAAGGTCATAGTCGATGCGGTCAATATCATAATAAAAGAGAGGAAGGCCGATCTCCCGACATTGCTGGGGGTGACAGGACCATTTACGATCGCAGGACATCTGGCAGGTACGGAGAATCTCGTATTGTGGACGATAACGGAGCCGGACAGTGCAAAGAGATTCATATCGTTTGCTACGGACTATGAGAAGATGTGGCTGAAATACGTGGAGACACTGGGTGTAGACAGCATTCAGATGAGTGAACCATCGGCATCGTACGATATGATCTCCCCGGAGATGTTCGATGAATTCGCACTTCCGTCCCTGAAGAACGTCTATAAACCGCTCAGGAAAACCATGAAGATCCTGCATATTTGCGGAAACATGCTGCCGATGCTTGATCACATGGTCGCGTCGGGAGCAACCGCGTTGAGCGTCGAGGAGAAGACGGACCCGTTCGTGGCAGTGAAGAAGGTCAACAAACGTGCGGCACTCGTCGGTAACGTCGGTGTCGTGAGGCCTCTCCTGCAGGGAACACCGAAGGATGTGGCGGATTCGACGGTCCGCAGCATCGAAGCGGGATTCAACATAATCTCCGCAGGATGCGGTCTTTCGGCACTGATCAGCACCGAGAACATTCATGCAATGGTCGATACCGCGAAGAATTGGAAATATTGACTGAAATCGGTCCTATCGGTCCATAAACCATTTATCATCTTTTGTGTTCTTTGATCATGTTCCTGTTGAAGCTCAGATAGTTTGTTATGATCTTGCATTCGGCATTCCTCATCAACACGCTCAGGGTGGATTTGGAGCAGTGGGTCAACTTACAGAGTCCTTCGAGAGTGACACTTCTGGGTATGTCGTAGTATCCTTTTTCGTAAGCGATTCTGAGGCAATTCTCCTGTTTCTCTGTCAACACGGATTCCAGGTCCATATTGGACGTGGACAGTGTCTTCACGCCATAGCCTTCAGATCTCATCCTCATTATCAGATTGCGTATGTATGTGCTGTTCGGACCGATGATCGTCCATTCTATGTCATCATCAGAGATCGGTATCGCAGATGTCAGGAAGCATCCGGATTCCGACAGAATACCGGCCAACATGCAGTTGTTATTCGTCACCATCGCCATGTACTGTTGATTTGAGATCTTCATGATTTCGCATTCACCGAAAATACAGGATGGGGATGATGTATCGGTCATGTCCGTATGTTCTCCTTTCATATCCGTGATCCGGATCATGGAGCACCCTGTACCTTTAGAGAGGAAAGAACATTGTATTATCTCCACTCTTATCCCTATATCATTGAATTGGATGGGAAGAAGCATATGACACGGGTGACCGTCCGGTGTCTTGCCGTTGATTCTCCTATCGATCAAAAGTCTCGAGCACTGCATATCCGTGAGGAAAAGAGACGATGTGGCGTTATAATGATATTCTCGAACATGTTCGTGAATTTCCTTTTATGTTGTTAATCTCATGGGAGAACCAGGTTGATTTCGAAGTCTTTGCCCGACGGAGGAATCAAATGACAATCGATCCTACAAAAAAGAGCAAGGTACTCAGGTACCGGTGGCTGATCTTCGGAGTGTTAGCGCTGGCTTATTTCTTCGTGTATTTCCACAGAACGACGGGCGGTGGCATATCTGATACGATCCAGGAGTATTTCGGAGTCGGCACGGCATCCGTGGCACTATTGGCGTCCGCATATCTCTACGCGTATACGCTGATGCAGCTGCCAAGCGGTGTTCTGACGGACAAATTGGGTCCCAGAAAGGCCGCTACGACCTTCATATTCGTGATCGCGCTCGGTTCGATATTGAGTGCGTACGCTGCGATGATAAACGATTTCAATCTTATGGTCGCAGGCAAATTCCTGATAGGCATCGGTGCGGCCGTCGTCTACATACCCATAATGAAGATCCTGGCTGTCTGGTACAGGAAGAACGAGTTCGCATCGCTCAGCGGGATACTGCTTTTGGTGGGTAATGTCGGAGGTATCGCCGCGGCAACGCCGATGATCATGATGGTCGATTCATTGGGGCTTCAGAACACATATTTCGTACTGGCCGGCATCACCGTTCTCATAGCTTTACTGTGTTGGCTGATAGTCAGGAACCATCCCAGTGAAAAAGGCCTTCCGAGCATAGAGGAGATCGTCTCGGAGGAGACGGGAGAGCCGATCAGGGAATCCACATCTTCGAAGGTCCCGATGGTCAAGGCACTAAAGGACACGTTCGGAAGCGGAAGGAAATTCTGGCCGCTCGCAATATGGTTCTTCTTCATGTACGGTACGATAATGCTTTGGCAGGCCTCACAGGCCGGATCATTCTATGGCAACGTCTACGGATTCACAAAGTCGCAATACGGTCTCCTGATAACGATGGTCGGTGTCGGAATGGTCATAGGATGTCCGCTTGCCGGTGTACTCTCGGATAAGGTAATCCATTCCAGGAAGAAGGTCATCGAGATCGGTACGGTGATATACACCCTGATATGGGCGTTGATATGGCTGACGGCCGGGGATCTGGATTCGTGGTCGGTCAACATGGTCGTCAATTTCGCATTCGGATTCTTCGGAGGTTTCTTCGTGGTGTCCTATGCTCAGATCAAGGAGCTGTTCCCGATCGCCATGGCGGGGACATCCACTGCGGCACTGAATGTGTTTCCTTTTGCAGGAGGTGCGATATTGATCACGTTGGCGGGTTTCATAGTAAGCGACAAGACACTCGCGCAATACCAGGAGCTTTGGATGCTGGCATTTGTCTGCATGCTGATCGCGACGGTCTGTGCGTTCCTGTCGGTGGAGAGAACAAAGGAGTGAGGGAAGGATAAAATCAGACGTGTTAATCCTCAAACCGTTTAAACGGAGGGCGGCGGTCATCACGACCGCCGTTCCTTTTTCATTACTGGTCGGGACAGGATCAAAGGAGGTCGTCGGGGATGATGGGTTTGCCTTCCGCCTTCCTCTTCATATGTCCGCCGGGTCCGCCCCGTTCTATCCTGGCCTTTTCAATGCACTCGGGGTCGTCGCATACGAACGCGGCAAAGACGAAATTGGTCGATTTCTTGCCGCAGAACTGACATTTGTAATCGTCGAAATCTATCGCCATGATGACCTTGATCGACTATGTCCGATTAATCTTTTGTCATAGGATATTAGTATCAAGGACCGCGATGACGGCAAGCGATAATCATGGCCGTTGTCGTTGTCAAGATGAAATTTTGCAATAAGACGCATAAGATAACCGTAAAACAGAAGGACGACGGCGATTTCTCGCTCCATATAGCGACGGATTGCCCTGATGTGAAGGATTATGCAAAGAGTCTAGGGGACACACTGACCATGGACGATCTTACGGATTTCTCGACCAGCAGGATCTTCGATTTCGAGAACTGCAAAACGATAACGATGACGTGCCTGGCACCCAACGGTGTCATAAATGCTGCATGGTTGGAAGCGGGTATGCTGTCGAAATCGCGTGCCAAAGAGGTCGGTGAGAACGTGGTGAGTTTCGAGAAGGTGGAGTGATGGAAGGGAGGAAGCGATGCCTCTGGCATGCAGCAGACGGAAGATGCGCCTGTTGTAAGGCGAAGCGTATTCGTCTCGATGTTCTGAAACTACCTGACTACGAGGTATGCGTGGCAGATAGGGATTATCCCACGTGTGAGTTCTTTAAGGAAAAGCCCGTTGTACCGAAGGATGAACATGGATCCTGACACAGAGAAATGGCTTGCAGACCTTGAAGATGATCTCAGGAAGAAGAAAGACCGTTCCGACGTATTGGACGAGCTGTTCCAGCTGACATTCATGGGCGATGCGGAGATAAGGCAGAAAGCATCATGGTGTGTTGCGAAGATGGGTCAGAACAAGGTCTCCGACATGCATATCCTGGACATACTGGTGCCTTTGGCTGACGATGAGGACGATACCGTCCGTGAGAATGTCGCATGGGGAATCGGCGAGGTGACCGGCGCAGGGATAGGCGACGAACGTTCCATAGAAACGATCGTCAGACTTCTGGATGACGATATCACCGACGTCAGGGGAATGGCAGCATGGGCTGCGGGACGTTTGAAACATAAGCTTAAACTTACGAGCAAGCATCTCGACGCAAAACTTACGTCTATGTCCGAGGATCCGTCGGAATTCGTAAGGAAGTCCGTATCGTTCGCACTGGAATGAGAAAAGGTTATTTCTGCTGATGCGGTGACGTATTCTATGATCGAATACGCGAACGAGAGAATATCCGCGTTCAGGAAGATCAATCTGGTCTTCAGGTTCAGCTACACTCTTCCATTTCTCATGGCATCGATGTGCGGTGTCCTGTTCGCTTTGCCGTATGGTCCGCCTGTATATGTGGCCATTCTTATACCGGCTGTCGTGTTGATCCTTGCGGTGTTCGTAAATTTCTCCAACGATTATTTCGATCACGGTTCGGGGGTCGACATGATGAGATTCGAGGCCGTGAAGGAGGAAATGACGGATGACAGGATGTTGAGAAAACTCTACTGGGAAGGAAACCAGTTCGATACAGGAATGGTCAGCGAAAGACAAGGCAGGATGGTGATGACCGTACTTGCGGCCGTGGCCGTTCTTATGTCCGTCCCAGTGATCATATACGGCGGTCGAGAGGTCGTTCTCTTCGGAATGATCGGTCTTTTCATCACATATTTCTACACCGCACCACCAATCAATCTGGGTGCAAGGGGACTGGGAGAACTGGCCGTGGGAATCTCGTTTTTCATGATGGTACTCTGTTCGTTCTACGTACTGACAGGAACATACACGTCAGAGATCGTTCTGTTCTCCTTGGCAGTCGGTATGATAGTGGGATTGATGCGTATGGTGGATTCCATGTCCGCTCAGGATGCGCACATCAGGAACCACGAGATGAGCATTTCCGTATATCTCGGCATAGACGGGACGATACCTGTGATAAAGACGGTGATAGTAACAGCGTACATGATTTTCGTCTGTCTGATCTATTTCAATCTCCTGTATGCGCTCCTGTTGCTGACGGTACCTATTATGATGAAGGCGTGGAGGATCATGAGCGAAAAGGAGTTCAGGTGGGAATTCAAGGCCATTCCGTATTTCTTCGGTCTGTCTGTGTTCACGGAGGCATTGTTCATCGTCGTCACACTCATCACGGTGTCGTTAGGCGGGCCGGTCCTTCTGTGATCATTTCGACATCGCGAAGATGGACGACATCTCCATTATGGTGGACGGACTTCCCTTGTCGACCAAGTAATACTCCCTCACAGCTGCGTAACCGCAGTGTCTGCAGGAATCAGTACCTGTCATCGGGCATCCCGATACGTGCATCCCGTCGGGCAGAACGAAAGCGGACACGTATCTCGGACATCTTCCGTCCCAATCCTCGGTCGTCATCAGTTTCAGTCCTTTTCTTGAATTGAGGATCGGGAAACCTTCGTCCTTTAGCGTTCGGATCTCCTCAACGGCCTTCTCCTTTTCTTCGATCGATGGCATTAGCTCGTACGGCGGAGGGGTGATGAAATTGTACACTATTCCGGAGAGCGCCGGATGATCCCTGACGATCTGTGCCGTTTCACGTATGGATTCCAGATTTCCCTTCTGGAGGACCATGTTGGCGTAAACGGTGCCGTCGAAATTCAACCCATCGACGGTATCCATGAGCTTATCGAACGTACCTTCTCCACGGACGAAATCGTGAATCTCCTTTGGGCCGTCAAGGCTTACCGAGATGACATCCGAATTCGTGAATATCCTGCCGGTGGTTCCGTTCGTCGTGTATCCTACATTGAAATAGCCCATCTCCTTGGCGGCATCGATCACATCCCCGAGGTCCTTATCGCCGTCCCTCCAGAGTGTCGTTTCACCGCCCTCGAAATAGACGATCTTCGTTCCCTGGTCGTGGCGCATCCTCATATCCTCGACTATGTCGTCATAGGAAAGGGAGACCCTCTTCTCAGGGAACGCTTCGAGCATCCCCGCGATCGCGCAATGTCTGCATCTCAGGTTACATCCGTAGTGGATGCACATCGTGTTAACCAACGGTACCCTTTTTCCAAGTTTTGCCAGTATCCACCATTTGGCGTAACCGAAGAATTGGGACGTCGTGCTCATAGTTGCGGAACGGCAAGACGATATAAAGAAATTCTCCAGTCCTGCCCGGGGAATATAATGGCGGTGGGCCAGCCGGAACAGCGCATCGCACAAGTCAGATGATAACATTTTGAAGTAAGTTTTCAGGAGGTCTGTATAAGTCAGTCACTCGACTACTTTCATTTTTTTCCAACTGCTGTTGGTCGTGTGTTAATTCTCACAAAATGCAATCATGCGATAAAAGGTATCCACGGGTAATATACTTGTGAACAGTAGATGGATGTCATCCTTTTACCATGTATGGTCTCAGATCATTTTTCCCAATACATCGTGGCAACGGTTGCGTTGATCTGATCGGATATTATGCCATCCCTGACCAGAGACCTCAGGTATTCCTTAACGTCGGCGGTTTCGCTTTCGCTAATCTGTTTTTCTGTCATTATCCTCCCAAGATAGTACGAACATGCATCCTCAAATGACTGATTCATGGGCCAGGTCTGTTTTTCGTAATGGAGTTTCGGTGAATAGCCTTTATGCAGAAGTATGTCGAGCATATACGAAAAGTTGCTGTCGCAGCTCGTGCCCTTTATATTGCAATCAGTCATCTCCTGAATCTGCTGCATGACCGGCTCAACCATCCTGATCGGACTGCAGACCGCACAGAACCGTCTTGATGCGTCATTGAACTTCTCGAAAGTATCGACATCGCAGATGGCCGGTGTATTGTGTGCAAACACCAGATCGTAACGCTCTCTCATTCCCTTCTGTGCGAGATCAACGGTATTCCAGTCCATCAGTTCAAAGGAGATGTTATCCATATTGGACTCCCCTATCATTCTGTTCCCGTGAGCAATCATCTTCGGGGCTATATCAAGTCCCGTTACCGTGTGAACTCCTTCGGCGAGTGCGATCGAATAAATGCCCACACCGCAACCGATGTCCAGTACGTCAAAGTTCTTATCGAGCATGTGCTCCTGTTCCAAAAGTTTCAGAAAATCATCATATATGTGATGATAGGTCGGATCCTCCGCCTGCGAATCCCATAAACGCACATCTGTTTCAACGTCTCTGTTTTTTATTGCCCAGTTTTTTCTTATATCTTCGATTTTCAAATCAATCAACTCCTGTATGTTCAATACAACGAGACAGCGTCCTTACGATTGAATCTGATCCATCAGTCCTTTGTATGGTCGGATTCCACGCAGAAAATGCCGGTTGGCAACCGATGGAATAAGAATGTCCATCAGCGTTGATAAGAAGCGGTTCGATTCGATCTTCAGGCGTATCGACGGTAGCGATGCGTTCCGGATGGATTGGACCCCTGATGATATCGATTGCAGGTATCAGCGGAACGTCAGATGGAAGGCTTTTTGTTTTTTCGGTCGGTTTTTCTTCCTGCTCCTTAAAAATATTGCCAACGGAAGGTGTCTCTTTTTTCTTCATTGTATGTTTCATAGATTCAAATCTGTATGAGATGGTTCTTCCATGCATCATCGAATCATACGTATATGAATTAAATATGATAATACTTTCTGACGAAAAGTGTTACTATAGCACAACTACATTTACAGCTACATTTCTCCTGTAAGATAAGAACGATGGGCTGAATCAGGATAGCGCGCAGACCAGGTCAAATGATAAAATGTTAAGACCGACGTATTGGCATCGTGAAAATGTCAATCATTATGGCGCGCATGCAACACGAGTCCAAAAACACTCGTCTGGATGGGAGATGTGGTGGGCCCAGCCGGATTTGAACCGGCGACCTTCACCATGTCAAGGTGACGTCATAACCCCTAGACCATGAGCCCGTGGTCTCTGAGATACACTTCTTATTATTATATCTTACTACCTCGTGTGTCTGGGGATATGACGGACTGGCAGTTGGCGTTTGGGGACACGATTTCAGTGTCGGTCTCGATAAGATATTAATCGTCAACGCCGATGCCCCGGGCATGGTAGAGATCAAACTGTTCACGAAAAACAATTGCGGTAAGTGCGATCACGTCAAAGAGAGACTGCCTAAAAATCTCAAGATAGAGGTCTTGAACGTCGATACGGTCGACGGATTGGCAGAAGGGGCGTACTATGAGGTCCTTGACAAGGGTTTTCCGGTCCTCGTTGTCGATGATGAAAGGGTCGCAGAGGATGCGGTTCCCGTTCTGAAGAAGCTCACAGAGCTCGCAGGTCAGTAAGATGATAACACTCGGTATCGAAGGTACGGCACATACTCTGGGGATAGGGATAGTGGATACCGAGAGGAAAGTGTTGGCAAATGTTCTTGATATGTACAAACCGGCCGAGGGGGGACTGCACCCCAGAGAAGCCGCGAATCATCACGCGGATGTCGTTGCGCCCCTCATCGTAAAGGCAACTGAAGAGGCGGGTGTCTCGTTGAAGGAAGTGGACCTGGTATCATTTTCGAAAGGTCCGGGATTGGGACCGTGTCTCAGGGTCGCGGCGACCGCGGCACGGTCCTTGTCACTGAGGATGGGTGTGCCGATAATGGGTGTCAATCACTGTATCGCGCATATCGAGATAGGAAGGGCCACGACCGGATGCAGGGATCCAGCGCTACTGTACGCCTCCGGCGGGAATACCCAGATAATCGCGTTCGCGAACGGTAAATATCGTATTTTCGGTGAAACACTGGATGTTGGCATAGGCAACATGTTCGATAAACTCGGAAGGGATCTCGGGCTCGGCTATTATGCTGGACCCGTGATCGAAAAGCTTGCCAAAGAGGGAGACAGGCTTCTTGAGCTGCCGTATTCGGTGAAAGGCATGGACATATCGTTCTCCGGTATAATGACGGCGGCATTGGCCCTAAAGAGAAAAGGGTACCGGCTGGAAGATATAGCTTTCTCGGTCCAGGAGACGTGTTTCGGTATGCTCGTCGAGGTCACGGAGAGGGCGATGGCGCATGTTGGCAAGGACGAAGTGCTTCTGGGCGGAGGTGTTGCACAGAACGCACGTCTCAGAGAGATGATACAGGAGATGGCGGAAGAACGCGGAGCACGGATGTTCGTCCCGGAGAGGAAGCTATGCGTGGACAACGGTGCGATGATCGCGTGGTTGGGGAATCTGATGTATCTGTCCGGAACGAGGATGACGATCGGCGATACGGCGATAGAACAGAGATTCAGGACCGATGAAGTGAAGGTCACTTGGCGGAGCTGAGCTGTTCTTTGAGTATGTTATCGAGATTGGCAAGGAACGTCTCCTCACAGCCAGCCTCGAAGGATGCGCCGCTAGCTATCTTATGGCCGCCTCCCGTGCCGCCTACCGAATCAGCGGCGAGTCTCATGGCCGAGGAGAGATCGATGCCCTTGTCCAGCTGTTGCCACATTCCTCTGGATGAGACCTTTGCTTTTCCATCTGAACTATTGATCCCGATGGTGGGTTTGTCAGGGTCGCCTATGAACTGCATCGCGATACCGCAGAGTATGCCGGTGAATCCCGATGAGGTGCTGTCGAAATGCTGGAGATGTTCCATCTGCGTAAGGCCTTTGTTGTCAAGGTCTGTTATCGATGTAACGATCTTGTTCTTTGATTCGTTGTTCAATTCGACCGCTCTCACCAGGTCGTTATCGCTTCCCAGGCAAACCGATACCCCTATACCGCCGACACCGGAGCGCCCGCAAGCATTCAATATATCTGCAAAGGATTCGGCATCCATGCCCCAATCCTTCAGGAAGTATCTGGTTCTGGCAACCTCTTTCATGGTTTGAAGTGTCACGCCCTGTCTGGTCAATTTTATCGCGATCAGCGTGGACAATCTTCTCTTTTCGTCATCGGTAAGGTCCGTAAAAGATTCATCCAGAGAGACACCAGCATCCTTCAGGATCTGTGAAACGCCCTCCTGATTTCCGGTGACGCCCCTTATGTAGGGGTCCGTCGTAAGATACAGGGCCTTGGACATAGGTCCAGGGGGGACCAACGAACCCTCGGTAACTTTGACCAACCCTCTTCTGACGCCCTCATCCAGAAGATATGTGTTCAGACCGCTCAGTCCGTTGATGTGCTGTCTGTCGCCTGCTATACCCGCGAACGCGATCTGGACAAGGTCCCAGTTTTCTTCGTTCATGAAAAGGGAGAAGAGAAAGGCCATGGTAGCACCGCATCCAGAGGTCATACCGTCAATGCCGACCAGATGCGGATTGGCATAGCAGATTGTTTCCGAATCATCGGGTGTGCTGTGATGGTCCAGCACGATAATCTTCTTGTCCATCTTCTCTAGCTGTCTGATGTATGAGGCACCTAGGTCCGTCATAAGGATGCAGTCGGCTCCGCATTCCTTTACGATTTCGAAATACTCGTCATTCATGGTGGTGAAGAGCGTAACTGCGTATTCCTTATCGGCTCTGGACAAGGTCTTTGCAATGATACCGGCGGCAGAGATCCCATCTGCGTCGTGGTGTGAGAAAACCTGAATAAAACCATGACTGCGAACGATCTCCGCCGCAGATGATAAACGATTAAAGAGTTTTGAAGGTAGGACGTTTTCGTCCATGGAACACCTTACTTAAGCATGAGCTCCACAGTGTTGAGTGAATATTTCCAATCCTTGGGCAGAACGCCGTTATCCTTGTAGTAGCGTTCCAGTCTTCTGATCTTCGCTTCGATCATCTGGAGTCCTCTCCGGTTGGCAACGTCTCCACGGTTGTTCTTTATGTGAACGTTGAGCGTGATGGCGCGTCTCATCAGATTGGATAGATCCTCGGGAAGTGCGGGCGATACGCCTTTTGCTTCCATAATCTTTGTCACTGTGCTTCCGGTAGCGAGCTTAACGTCCGGAACTCCGTACTGGTCTCTTAGAACAAGTCCGATCTTGGCTGAGTTGTTGCCGTCCTTGGCCATTTTGACTATTATGTCCTCTATCTCGGTGGCTGAGATGGGAACCCATGCAGGGTTCTCGGTGACCATGGGGCGCTTCGAACAGGATTTGCCCTTTCTTCTTGTATGCATTCTTGCCATGATGTAATTCCTCTGAATCATTCAGGCGGCGAGGCTGGTTCTACCCTATCTAATACTAATATTTAAAGCAAATCACACACGGCTGCAAATGACCGATTGTAAATCCTCGCCTCATAACGCAACGATGATTCACTGGCGGATACAGCATCTGGCCCATTCGATGACGTTTTCGTATTCATCGGTATCAAAGGCCAGATTATCGGGCAGGGTCTCAAACAACTCGGACTCCATCTCTCCCTTCGAGATCTTTTTTCCCAGCAGGCACACACAGACATCGCAGTATCCTATGTTCTTCTTGTCGATCAGTGCGGCCTCGTATCCGGATTCCTCAAGGCATTCTCTCACTGCAGCCTGCTCGGTGGTCTCATCGTTCTCCACCTTGCCGCCGGGCATCTCCCAGCCCTTTCTTTTGAGATTATGCACCATCAGGAACCTGTCGTCCTTCATCACTATGCAGTACACTGTTCTGGGCCTTTCCGCGACGATAATGGCATGGGCGCCCTCATACGGTTCCAGGCTTCTCATGTCGAGTATCCTGCATCCGCGATTCAGAAGGCGTTTCCTAGCTTCCTCGAAAACGGTCTTTGGCTCTGCAGTGACATCTTCGGAACGTGCTTTGATGCACACCATCCCGTATCTGGCATTGAAGCGCTCCATGTTGTTTGCCAATATGTCGGCCTGATTCTTCTGTGCGACATCGGAGTAAACGATATCCACTTTATCGATCAGAAAACCATATTCTTCCGGATCCGTGGCATCGCCGAGGATAGGATTCATATTGTCCCTTCTTTCGGCTGTCTTGACAAGGTCCCTGAAGGATCTGGGTGAAAATTCGACACAGTATACCTTTCCGTTGCGCACGATGTCCGAGACATGGGAAGAGGTGGTTCCACTGGCAGCTCCGAGATAAAGGACGTGTGACGATCGTGTAAAAGGGAAGGCGGTCCCGCCGCACGTGATGTATGCCGAAAGTTTGCTTCTGTCAGGGGACCATTCACGGTATTCTGTTCCAGAGATGGTCAAAAGGCGTTCACCGTACACCCTCATTCCAGGATTTCGCGATACCGTATACAGTCTTCCCTTTTCGGAGAACACTGTTCCATCTGTGCATTTCAAAGGTTCCATCAGGGTCGCTGTATATATCGTAGTTGAAACGAATATAAAATGGAAGTTATCAGAATAGTAAATTATATCGGTAGATCATCCTCATCACGATGATACAAACACTCAGGGCAATTGCAGAAGATGTATCGAAGGCGATCAGGACGATACCGAAATGTGTCGATATCGGGGAGGAGATCTGCATCGGAGCGGACGGTACACCGACCTCTAAAATCGACAAGATCGCCGAGAATACCGTCCTGAGTTACATTCAGTTACACGAGATCCCTTTGAATATATTGAGCGAAGAGATAGGTTTCGTCGATAACGGTGCAGAAGACACGCTTGTTCTTGATCCCATAGACGGAACGACCAATTCGGTCATCGGGGTGCCGATGTTCACGATCTCGATGGCCGTAGGAAAAGGTTCTATGAACGGGATGCACACAGCATATATCCGAAATCTGATCACAGGCGACGAGTATACGGCGGAAAAGGGAAACGGCGCGTATCTCAACGGTGAAAGAATACACAGTAAGAGCATATCGGATCCGAAGAGATTGATGATGATGATATACCTCGGCAACGGAGCCGATCCGCAGGCATTCGCGGTAGCAAAACGTGTCAAATCATCGAGAGCCTACGGATGCGCATCGTTAGAGATGACATTGGTCGCTACCGGCAAAGCCGACGGATTCCTTATGCAGTCTGAGAACTACGCAAGGGCGATCCGTATCGTGGATATTGCGGCCAGCAGTCTTATACTCAGGGAGGCCGGGGGTGAGGTTTACGCATTGGACGGTTCTGTATTGGATATGCCGTTCGACCTCGAGCACAGGTCAAATTTCCTTGCCGTGGGGGACAACAGGGTATTCGATTACATCATGGGCGGAGGAGGGACACTTCCGGAAGGCATCGAAAGACCGAGATATGGGATATATGTCAATATGAGCATCCCTTCGGTAAAGGAAATAGCCGCCAGGGTGATGAAGGCACTGGAAGGCGAGAGTTATGTTCTGGATTCGGAGATCGCCGATGCTATGGGACTGAAGGGATGTCCGCTTGACATGATGGATGTCGACATACTCATAACCGTGGGCGGTGACGGTACGATATTGCGTGCCATGCAGAGCACCGATGCCAGGATAATAGGGGTGAACGCAGGCGGAATAGGATTCCTCACAGAGATAGATGCCGATGATATTGAAAAGGGCGTAAAGAGGTTGCAAAATGGGGACTATACGGTACAGAGAAGGGCGAAGCTCAGGGTGACCTACAGGGGGGAGGTGCTCGGGGACGCGGTCAACGAGGCGGTCATCCATACGGATTCAGTGGCGAAGATCAGACGTTTCAAGGTCTACGTGAACGATTCACTGGCGACAGACATCCGTGCGGACGGGATACTGCTTTCGACACCCACGGGTTCTACATGTTACGCCATGAGCCTGGGTGCACCCATAATAGACCATCGTGTCAATGCTTGGGTGATGGTCCCTATGGCGGCATTCAAATTCTCATCAAGACCCATGATCATCCCGACATCTGCCAAGGTTACGGTGGAGATGGTTATGGAAAAGGGATGTCTTCTGGTCATCGACGGACAGAAGGAGTTCAGTCTTCCTGGGGGTTCCAAGATAGAGCTCACGAGATCGTCAAAATATGCGACATTCATAATGTTCGACACCGATTTCTATTCTCGCATAAGGGAAAAGCTGGTGAACGCTTTATGAAGAGGATATATGCAGTGGATATCGAATTCATAGATTCTTTCAACGAATCAGCCAAAGCCTGCTATCCCAAGGAATTCCTGTGCATGACAAGGGTCTATGACGGAGTCATATCGGAAATGATCCTTCTGCCCGGAACGGTGTTCGGTGACAGTCACAGTTTCTTGAACGAATGGATGTCGCCGATAGATTATGATCTCGCTGGTACGGCGCATTCCCACCCAGGTTACAGCAATCAACCGTCCGGTGACGACAGATCTCTGTTCAGCAACATGGGCGGGATACATTTCATCACCTGTCAGCCATATGACAGGAACAGCTGGAGAGCTTACAATTCCGACGGGAAACCCGTCGAATTGGAGATCAAATATTGACAGGTTTAAGACTCGAGGTGACGATCTGCTTGGCGATCTCCATCAGTCCCACTACGTAGGCCTTGTCCCTTGCCTCGACGGTTATGTCGATAACGCTGTCGGTGTCGGAGAATCTTACGAGGAACCATCCGGATTCCATTTCGACCCTCCATCCGTCCACATCGTACATGTTGATGTAGTCGACATCGCCGATCTTAGAACAGATTCTCTTGGCGATCCCGTCACGGTCCTCTGAATACCTAACGGATGTGTTCTCGCGCAGATATGTCGGTAGCTCATCGATCACATCTCTGAGACTGGATTCGCTGGCTATCTTGCTGATGTATGCCGCAGCTGCAATCCCATCCGGTGCATAGGATATCTTTGAGATGAAGAAAGAGCCGTCCTCGCACCCGCCCGTATCAAGGCCATTGTTCTTGATGGATTCTCCGACGTGATGGGCACCCAGTTTCGTGATGACTATATTGCCCTTCATTAGGTCCTTCACTGCCATCGTGGTATCTATCGGGATGGCGATATTTTTGGGTTGGAAGAATTTGATGAACAATGCCAGCAATGTGGTGCCGTCAACGTATCTTCCGTCCTCGTCAATGGCGGCTATGCGTCCGCCGTCGCCGTTCAAAGCGATGCCGATACTTCCGTAATTTGATTTCACGACCTTCGACAAGGTCTTCAGATTGATTTCCTCGAGAGAGGGGGACCGTCCCGGTGATCTTCCGTCGGAGTGACAGTTCACGGTGAGTGCATCTGCGCCTATGTCCGTGATCAGCTGCGGTGCGACGAGCGATGCGCACCCGGATGCGCAGTCCACGACGACCTGGCAATCGACCATGCCGATCTCCTTTGCCACCTTCGCACGGTAGTTGTCGATGGAACCCGTCACGTAGCGTACGTCACCGATGGATTTGAAGGAGGGGAGCATTTTCTCCTTTTCGAAACGACTGCCGAAGGCGAACATCTGAGAATCGGTGAAGAATGTGCCGTCCGTATTCCAGAACCTAAGACCGCTGACACAGTCTCTGCTCTCAGGCGAACCGATCGTTACGCAGCATTCCGTCCCTTTGCTGGCAAATGGCAATACCGGTGATGGGACTATGCCTGCATCATGTACATTCGCTCCTGCTGCCGTAAGGCCTGCTATGAGACTGCTGCGTACCATCATGCTGGTGGGATGAAGGTCACGCGCAATGGTCACACTCTTGTATTGTGTTCCGATGGTCTTGCCTATGTTCAGAACGAGTTCGGGAGTGATCTCCCCGTCTAATGTTCCTTGAATATTGGCCACTCCGATAAGGGGCATGATGAGTCCTCTAGCATCGTTCCCCATGATAAATGTTTTTTTGAAACATCGACCGATAGCCAGGACAAAGAAGACATCTTGGATATATTCGAAGGACGTACAGAGCGAAAAAATAGTCTGGGTCGTAGATTTTTTGGCAAAGTTATATATACTGACTATATAAATCAATAATCTGGCTAAGCCGAAGAGGCCGTGTCAGAGGGATAAAATGGTAATGGAGAAAATCGACTTTGGAAAGGCGAAGGCAATCGCATCCAACAAGGGACTGAAACCCGGTAAAGTGAAGGGTACCGAGGGAATCCAATTCACCAAAGGGAAGAACGACAGACTCGTTGTTATCGGATGGGATGAGTTCGAGGCCATACTCAGGAAGAGAAAGCTTTCCGTTTACGAAAGCGGCGGATGGATGAAGATAATGAAGGCGTGAGCCCTCGAAACGTTTTATGAGAGGGGTCGGGCAAAACCGACCTGCGTCACTCTTTTTATATTATCATGTGATTCGCACGGCCAACGCAGGGGTTACCGAGCCTGGCCAAAGGTGCTAGATTCAGGGTCTAGTCGTTAGTCGTTCGTGGGTTCAAATCCCATCCCCTGCACCAATGCGTTTGTTTTCTCGTTTTCCGTCGGGTATCGCCCCGGAGAGGTGTGACGGTGTCTTGAACGATCGTCAATCGTGATCTTCGTCCTTCATGACGGAGTCCTTGTGGATCATTATGGAGTGCAAGACTGCCAGGCTTAGGAGTCCCATGCCGATGGATCCTATGATTTCTCCGTACGCAAGACCCCACCACAGAGCTCCGATATATCCGAACGTCGAAGCATATGCGAATATCCCGAGGATCAGGAGATTCCTGAGCAGGGAGGAGGTCATGGCGAGCATTCCTTTTCCCAATGACTGAAGCAATGAGGAACTTATGAAGATCCATGACATGAATACCAGATATACACAGCATATGCGTAGCAGGTCGACCATATCCGGCTGCAGTCTTTGCATGTTTCCCGAATAGGCGAACATCATGGTGGTCTGATCGGCGAAGAGGAACACTGCCACGGAGATGACGGTCATCACCGCTATCGTGATTTTGAGGGAATAGTAATATCCGGCCCCTATCCTGTCGAATCTCTTCATCCCGTATGCTGCTGCGCATACGGGAACGATCGCCGCAGCTATGGCCTGAGCCGGGATCAACAGCATGTAGTTAAGTTTCCACACTGAACTATATACGGCCATGGCATCACTTCCCCCGACATTCATGATATAGGCGTTCATGAATATGTTCATTATCGCCATGATCGACAGTTCGAGAGACTGTGGAAATCCTACGACCATTATATCCTTTTGAAGGGGTCTGCTGAATTTGAGATGTTTCAGGTTCAGGTCTATATACAGGTCCTTTTTCACCAGATACCAATAGAATGCGATGATCAATGATATGCTAGTTGCCAGAATGGTCGCCCAAGCCGCACCGGCGGTCCCCAGACCTGCCGTATATATCAATAGCGGGTCGAATATGATGTTTAGCACAGCGCATGTGACCAGAACGATCATTGACCTTTTTGCAGCACCCTCGGATCTGAGAAGGCCTGTGATGACACCGAGCATCAATGTCACTATCGAGCAGGCGGTCAACGGATAACCGAAGTCGAGTCCATACTGCAACGTGGTATCTGTACCTGAATAGAGCAACAACGGTCTGACAAGCAATACAAATATCGGGGTTACGATGATTGCGACCAGGAATATCAGCAGTATGGTCTGTGCTGCGGTCCTGTCTGCGAGCTCCTTCTCCCCTCTTCCGAGTCTTCTTGCGATCGCGGATGATGCGCCGATACCTATTCCTGTACCCAGTCCTGTGAGAGTGGAGTATAGTGGGTATATCAGACCGACGGCGCACATGGCATCGGCACCGAGACCAACGACCCAAACGACATCGACGAGATTATTGAGATTCTGAACGAACAAAGATATGGCAAGCGGAACCGCCATCACGATGATGGCTCTCTTAGGATTGCCCAAGAGTGTTTCGACGTCATGCGTCATCCTTTTCGTTTCGTTCACGGTGTCATCTCACTCTCAATTATGGAAGGGTCAGGTAAAAATATTCCCTCCTGAATTTTTTTAAATCATTCGTTTGCGGAAAGATGCGTCAGGACAAGAATCAAAATATCGATATGACCATCCCTGCGGTAGTTACGGTGATCAATATGACAGCCACCGTTAACCATTTGGTATCTTTTTCGATCGCCAGAGACATGGCCGTTACCAAGATGCCTATGAACGGCGAGAGGATTAGAACCAGAATCCCCAACCAGACCACATCCATGGAATATTCCGTATCAAGAATCGACATGGCCATTCCGATGAAAAGTATGGCGATCCCCGTGAACATATTGTATCTCAGTACGGAAGCTGTGCAGTCGTATGTTCTCATAGTATACCGCCTGCCTGCAGGAACATGATAATGGAAACGAATATCAAGAGTATGGAGAAATATTTCCTCAGTGAAGATCCGTCAACAGATTTTGATACGCGTTCGCCCACGAGCGAACCCAGGAATGCGCCTATGACCACGAAGGCCGCAACATCCAACAGGACGTGTCCGTTGAGGAAGTAGATTATGGCACCTGAAAATGCTGTGATACCTATCATATAATTACTGGTGGCCATCGCAGCCCTGACCGGAACACCCATATGCAGGTTCATTATCGGTACTTTGATGACACCTCCGCCGATTCCGGTCATACTCGATACCATGCCTGCGATGCTACAGGCGGCAAAACCGCTTTTTATGTTCTTCACGTCATAATTCACGTTTTCTTCTCTTTTCAGATCATAATATGTGAATTCGCCTTTCTCCGAGGAGACCTCTTTCTCCCTACCGGCCGTCATACGCAGAGCACTTACAAGTATGACAATGGCGAAAATCATCATGAGGGCCCAGTCCTGTATATACGCTGACATGAACGCACCCACCATCGCGCCTATGGCGGTACTTATCTCAAGCAAAAGACCCAGACGGATGTTGGTTACTCTTTTCTGAAGATAGAATGTCGTGGCGCTTGTGGATGTAGCAATAATGCCTATGAGACTCACGGCCGCCGCTTCTGTCGTTGTGAGCCCATACACTATCGTCAGGATCGGAATGAACACAATTCCGCCGCCTATACCGAACAATGTACCGAGTATCCCGGCAAGGACACCTAAGATAAGAAGTCCTGCGATCATCAGAGGGTCCATCAAAGGGAATATGAGAGAAGGCAATATTAACGATGTCGGCTCCTCTATCGAAAAACGTTATTACATAGCAGATGATAGGGCGTCCCGTGGCAACGATCCTCGTAAGATACTGCGAGATAGGTCTCAAAAGTACACCCGTTCGTAAGAGATTCGAAAATCAACTGAGGGACAATATGCTGACAATGTTGGCATATGACAAGGTCGAGGCATTCGTCACATATGCCGATGCCAGATTTTATATCGAAACGGAAAATACAGACGGATGCGTGAGATCCCTGAAGAAAGTATTTGGGATCGTTTCGCTATCTGTTGCCGAAGTCTGCAGTTCCGAAATGGAAGACATATGTGCCACTGCTGCGAAATATTCTCTCGGGAAGTTATCCAGAGGAGATTCGTTTGCCGTCAGGGCCAGACGCGAAGGAGACCACATTTATACCAGCATGGATGTGGGAAGAGAGGCGGGTTCAGCGATATTCATAGCCAATGAGCGATTGGGAATAACCGTGGACCTCCGCAGTCCGGATAGGATATTCTATATCGAGGTCAGGAATAACAAGGCATTCGTATTCGATGAGTATGTTCAATGTCCGGGAGGGCTTCCTTTGGGAAGTCAGGGGCGTGTGATAGCGGAGGTGAACGACGATCGCGGTACAGTGTCTGCCTGGATGATGATGAAACGCGGTTGTAGGACATTGGTGACCGGCGTCGATGACATAAGTATCCTGAAGGAATACGATCCCATGCTCAAGGTTCTTGAGAGTACGGAGAACGTTGGAAAGATCAGGGGCATTCTCGGAAAAGTATTGGGAACCACCCTTGAGGGATTAAAGAGTATGGATATCTCAAGGTATGATGTCCCAGTTTATTTTCCCACCATCGGAATGGACGATCGGCAGGTACACGACATGCTGTGCAAGATCAGGACGCATTCTTTCTGATCAACGCGTGTGGAAAGATAGGAGACCTCTACGGAAGAGCCCGTAGAGGATGTAAAGTTAAGATGTTTGGACGGAAGGTTTACTTGCCCCTTCTTCCCTTCGCCCTGATAGAAGGTCTGCACTTCTCAGCACCTTTGCCCTTATTGAGCAGTCCGCGTCCTCTCTGACCAGCCGAGGTCTTTCCGCGGTATACACGGTTCTTTTGGGTGTTGTAGCAGATCCAGTTGATCTTGGGATCGGATTGTATGACGGGATGGCTGGGATCGACTAATATGATCTCATACCATTCCTGCTGACCATCGGCACCTACCCAGTACGAGTTGAGGACCTCCATGTTGGGATATCTCTTCTGAGCCCTCTCCTCAGCCATCCTCTGAAGGCTTTTACCGACTGTAATCTGGAGAATACCCTTTCTCTTGGCTCTCCTTCCGCTCTTGATCTGTCTTTTCTGGAAGGATCCCTTTCTGACCCTTCCCCTGACGATGATGTATCCTTGTTTCGCTTTGAATCCGAGTTTCCTAGCCCTGTCAAGCCTTGTGGGTTTTTCAATGCGCACAAAATTCTCCTCTCTTCTCCAGAGGATCCTTCTCTCTTTGTTCAGTTCCTTGAGGTAGGACTGAGATGGGTTCTTCCAAGCATCTGCGATGTAGGAGTACATGCTTTTGCCGCTCATTTTGCGGCCTTCTTCCTGTGTCTCTTCGGACATGTTTGATCACCTTTTCGGATTCACCCTTTCGGGCACATTTCCGTCGGAACTAGATTCCGTGACATCTCGTATAACCGACCCCTATATAAATGCAATTCAGATACACGTTGCACTCGCGGGCGCTTCGGGTAGATCGGTGTTTCGGTTTTTCTGACATCGGTCGTTCCGATCAGAAGAAGTCCGAAAGTTTTGTCGTCTTTGATTTGGGAAGTGTGGGGACAGGAGAGGGCCCTTCATTTCTTTTTCTGGGGGTCGTTCCCGATCTTTCGAATCCCCCATCGAAGAGCGTTGTCTGTTGGCTTCCCAGGAGCAGGTCCTTTTCACTCCATCCGAATACCTCGGTTATCCTTGAAGCGGTTTGGGCAAGTCTTCCGGCATAGTATCTGTAATCGGGTTTCGCAGTGAAATCTACGCCGCTGATGAAAGGTTCCAATTTTTGAGGTGTGGTGCTGGAGTCGGTGACGATCCACGATACTTTCATTCCCGGTATGAACTCATACCCTAAGGCCATCATTTTTTTCGCAGCCTGAACGTTCGCCATCCTTTCAGGGTTCTGATACGCATCCAGACCCTTGCACGTGCGTGATATGACGAGTCCTGCTGTCGGTACATCGCCGGCAAGGACCCTTTGAATGGTCCTTTTAACCAAGGCTATTGCATCCTCGTTCTTTTCTTTGAGTATGCAGTCAAAAAGTTCCATGAGAAGGTCGCTCTGAATGTCGAAGGAATCGGAGCGTCTTATCTCGTAGCCTCTGACCAGAAGTTCCTCTTCCACCTTGGGCCACATGACCTTTCCGACGTACCTTTTTTTCTTCCCGTGGGAGAAGAGTGGTTCGAGGATCTTCTCAAATTCCAAAGTTCCTCCTTCTACGGAGAAACGCTCGGCCATCTTCTTTCCGAATTCTATGGAACCTTCGAGTGTATGGTCGGGGGATTGCATGAATACGGAGTCAGTATCGGAGTAGATGACCTTGATCCCTTCGGACGTTACATCGCTGATTATCGTTTTTACAGTGTTTCTTGCGAATGCTGTTATCGATGCCCCTATGCTTTTGTCGGTGAATCTGTAGAAGGAGGAGGCGAATACACCGTAGAAGGTGTTCATCAGGACCTTGACCGCCGCCTGAAGACCATCCAAATAATGGTATTCATCCTTATTATCCGTAGTTTTCATTCTCGACTTTATGTCATCCCTCTCATGCATCAACTCACTCAGGATCCTCGGAAGCAGACCCATCTTCTTCTCCTTGGAGATGAAGTGTACCCCGTTGGGAGAAACGATCTCACCGTCAGGTGAAAGAGTGGTGAAACAGATGTTCTTGGCAATTATGAGGGACGGATACATCGATTTAAAATCCAATACGCAGACCCAGTGGTATAATCCAGGATTCATGGTGTGAACGTACCCGCCTTCTATCTGGTCTGTCCTGGACATCCTCCCTGTCATAGGTACACCGATCTTCTCGCGATCGGCTCTGCGGATCAGTATCGAATCGACCAATGTGGATGTACCAGACGTAAGAACATCGCCTACGGGGAGCATTGATACGGCTGCAAGGTCCATACTTTTCCTTAATGTACCTATTGACAGGAGGATCCTCAGTGCCAGTTCAGCATCTTTTATACAGTATTCTATTACTCTATCATGGTCGTTGTTCCATTCGTCATCCATGTATTTGGGGTTTACATCCAATTTGGATTCTCCTAGGACCTGCATAGCAACTGCGTTCAACGTTTCCTGTTTGGGTCTGAGTTCCTTTTTTGCAGACCACCAGGCATCGACTATCAAACGACCTTTGACCCTCCAAAATTGTTCGCTGACAATTCGGGGAATGTCTCTGGCCCTTCCCCATGTGATTTCGTCGTGTATGCCGTTTATCTTGGCACGTTCCACTATCTTCTTTATGTCGTAGTTGTCGATGTTGTACCCGGTTATCACATCCGGATCCTCGGTCTGGATAAGTCTTGAGAACTCCATGATCATGTCTTTCTCTGAACCGCTTATCGGTTTGCATGTTCGGATATTGTCATCTTCCTCTATCACGGAACAGATGGTGAACAAGAAATCATGCTTGACGCTGTTCTCTATGTCGAAGGACAGTATCTTCAATCCAGGATCGAAGGAGTCGATATTTTGAAACGACCTCATCACGATAGTAAGGTCCGTGGCATAGTCCTTTTCAACGATATCGCCGTCGACACGGATACATGAGCCCATATCCATGTCATATATGAACCTGTAATGGTATGCTATGTCCGCAGCAAGCAGGCGGTATTCCTTTTTCAGTTTGTTGCGGTAATCCGATATCGTACGCGGATCTTTCAGGACGATCTTCAGGACGTCTCTGTTTCGGCCTTTATAGAACAGAGTGTCATCCTCCGTCGTCAACACGCCTCGGTCCTTATCAAGGAGAGTCCTAAGTTCCGGCTTCGGGTCGATGACGTAAAAGTAGTGATTGAATCCGTAGAACAGGATGGTTATCGATTTTTTGTCCCGTGTTTTTCCAAATACCTCTATGGCCAGATCATCATCGGTCGTTCGCAGTGAAGCGCTCAGAAGTCTTACATCCCAAGTGCCCATGTCAAAATCACCTGTTTGCAATTATTCGTATTACGTCGCCGTCCAAGAGTTCATAATCGGCTCCGACGGTACGTTTGGTCTTGACATTCACGGCACGGACGAACTTATCACCGAGGTCTGTGTGTACCTTGTATGCGAGGTCTCTCGCGGTCGATCCCCTGGGTATGAGAAAAGCATCCGGAAGCACCCTCCCGAAGTGGTCGGTGAACTTGTTTTCGTCTTCAACAGGATAAACGGTTATGAGATCCAGTATTCCGTATGTTGCCTTTTCAAGACATGTCTGAACACCCGTCCCGTCGTATTTTTCCATATTCTTCGCCATATACTCCAGTGCATGCTTCTGGTTATCGTTGAGGACTGCGTCCTTTCTGACATCGAACGTCGGTTCGCCGGGAACATATTCCACAATACCCGCATCGCAGGCTTTTTTGAGTGCAAGTTCGGTCTCTGCCATTGTGGCTATCGATACATCGCCGATACCCGTGACCAGATCGATGTTCCCGGAGGGGGCGATATCCGCTTTGTTCATCGCTATGATCATGGGTTTGCTGACATCTCTTATTTCGTCGGCGAGTGAGAGCATAACATCATCATCCCATAGTGTGATGTCGTCAGGAGGACATACGTTCTTCAATGCGGTCTTGATCTGCGTTTCGGTGATCTTCAATCCTGCAAGTCTGTCAGCGAGTATCGCCTCTGGTTTCGTGCCTTTCATCTTTGCGGTCCTGGCCATTTTGTTGAATCCGTTCTTGAGAATCTCTCTGATCCAGAGTGAGATCTCCTTTTTCAAGAATTCCACGTCCTCACGCGGATCATGTTCTCCAGGTTTTCCGGGGGTCCCCTCTATATCCGTGGAACCGCTGACATCGATAACATTGATCAGAGCATCCGCCTGTCGCAGATCATCCAAAAATCGATTGCCGAGGCCTTTTCCCTGCCACGCATCCGGTACCAGGCCGGCGACGTCGAGCAGTTCCACCGGTATCATTCTGATCCCGTCAACGCAGCCTGAATTATGCGGTGTACATTTTACACCTAATTCCTTGCATGGACATTTGGACCTTACATAACCTACGCCCTTGTTGGCCTCTATGGTTGTGAAAGGATAGTTGGCTATCTCTACGGGTGCCATTGTCGCTGCGCTGAAGAATGTGGATTTCCCTACGTTCGGTTTTCCGACGATACCTATCTGCATAAGATCGCGTGGTAATGGCATTAATCAGTTATATGTTTGCCATGATCGAACACGGCATTGGCCAATTGCCCTATTTCGGCAGGCGTCAATGTTTCGATGCGTTCGTTCAGGAATGGAATATCAGAATCTGTTTCGATCATGCCCGCAGCCTTCAGCGAAGTTCCGATTTTCTTTCTTCGGTGATTGAACGTGGTTTCGGTGATCCTGAAGAAGGTCCTTTCGTCCGTGACATCGAACGGAGCAGGTCGGGGAACGATCTCAACCAATGCGGAATCTACTTTGGGACGAGGTTTGAAACGTGATGCCGGAACCTGTTCGAGTATTCTGCAATCGGCCTTGTAGAACATGTTCACCGTGAGGCGGGAATAGTCGATGCTTCCCACATCGGATACCATCCTTTGGGCAAATTCCTTCTGTACCATGACGACCGCTTTTTTGAAAGGATACTCTAGAAGCTTGAAGATAACAGGCGTGGATATGCTGTAAGGCAGATTGCTGACAAATTTGTCGAACGGAGGGAAATCGACCTCCAGGGCATCTCCGTTTATGAGATTTACTCTGGATCCGTATTGTTCCTCAATATATCTGGCAAGTATGTCATCCAATTCGATACATGTCACATTATCGGAAGACTCCACAAGGAATCTCGTGAGGATCCCCAATCCTGGACCCACCTCGAGGACCCTGTCATGTGGTCCTATGTCGGCGAATTCAACGTGCCTCCGTGCAACACGTTCATCGATGAGAAAGTTCTGACCTTTGCTTTTCTTAGGGACGATGCCGGTTTCGGTTATCAGTCTTCCCGTTTCATTTCGATTCATCTGGAAATGAAGAGATAACGTCTCCTCTCTGGATCCGATATCTCCAGTATTATACGGGAAACGATCAATTTTTCAGGCCCCTTCAGGAGAGGTACCCTTGTCGATATATCATCGAAACTGGTAAATCTGCTCTTCTCGCGTTCCTTCAGGATCTCCTGCATGGTTTTCTTTCCAAGGCCGGGCAGTTCTTCCAAGAGATGTTTCTTGATCGAGATCGGACCAGCTTCATTGTAGAATTTCACGAATCTCGCCTGATTGCCGGTCACGATCTGGTCGATGACGAACTCCAACTCTCCGCTGGCAGTGTTGGTCAGTTCCTCGTAACCTATGCGTCTTTTGACATGATCGATCTGTGTACGGAGTGTCGGATCCTTTCCGATGTACACCCTGTCATCTATCATTATCTGCGCATTCGGTTTCGGGACAAGCTCGAAAAGTTTGAACTCCTCTTCACCTATCGCATAGCAGACGGGGTCCCTTTTTGAAAAATTGTTGCTGGGCAGGCCCTGCGGCAAGTAATCCAAGACAAATGCGTATTCTTCCAAGTAAATCCCTCTGTTCGAAGGCTCAAAGGTACTTATCGACTATTTCAATTATCTTATTGATGTTGTCGGCTTCAAGTGTGATTCTCTCTTTTGCAAAAATCGCACGTACGTCCTCTGGATATTTTGGAAGAAGGTCGGCAATCTTGCAGGAGGTTGACTCGGTCGTGAAATCGAGCGCATCGGCCTCGGCAATGAGCGCATTGGTCTGTTCCAATGAGAGTTTTGCGATGGTCTGGGCGTGGTTCATGGCCGATCTCTGTATGGTGCTAAGCTCTCCCCTCTTTTCATTTTCTGCTGTGAGGAGGTCTCTGACCTCAGCCAAACTGACGTATTGCTCAGACATTCATTCACTTCCTTAGACGTTCTTCACGAGATGGTTGGGGCGTGCGATTACCGTTTTAGGTTTGTTGCCGTCCATGACGCTCACTATGAACGCTGCGCCTCTCTGACCTACTACGACGCCGGTGTATCCGTGGAATCTCGAGTGCGGCATTCCCTTGTGTTCACTGGGGTCGATGACTATATTGACCTTTTCTCCATTCTCAAAGGTCTGGAAACCCTTGGTTATAGGTGAAAGACCGCGCGCCCTCGGCTTCTTCTGCAAAAGAAAACGGGTCTTGGTCCTTGTTCCTTTGGATGCTTTCATTTCATTCCCTCGTTGATCGCTATCACGTCCAGTTCCTCCACGAGACATCGGATTCCCAATGCCTCAGAGAAACTCGGGGTCGTTCTTCCATCATCGCCGGAAACGAATTCCTTCACATAAGTTCCAGACTCCGTTTCAAGGGTCAGATCGAACACGTCATCCCCTACGACCTCCGCCTCGACCCAAAAGATCTCCCTGTTCCTCACTAGGTCGGCACGACGGTGCTCGACTCTTTGTGGTGTCCTCTGGTCGATGCGGATGTTCTTGAACGCTAAGGCTACCTCATCTACTCCTTCTTTATTAACTTTACTCTCCGCGCGTACCCTGGCCTTGTAAGTCTTCGTAGGGGTGGCCAGTTTCGTCCTCTGCACCTCATCTCTCTGTACAAATCTCAGGTTATGGTATTGTGCCAGTTCTGATTGATTTGCCTTTGCTTCCAGGTAGTCGAGGTCTATGTCGCGTGTCCTAGGATCGCTGATTTCGAGAACGAAGGGCCTTCCTTCGCCCAGCATAAGCGCGTCTATGTCCTCCCTCCCCATTCCATGGAAGAAATGTTCCTTTCCACCGGACATTTCAAGGGCTATGTCACCAAGTATTTCTTGGACAGAGGTCTGGTACATCTTTCCCGTGTCATGACATCTGGAACAGCCCTTTCCATGGCATACCCTGCAGGGCCAGATGGTCTGGGGTATCTCGCGGCTTAGCTTGTTGTACCTTCCGTATATGAATATCGGGGCAATGTCCAATTCAACATCCGCGAAACGTGTGTCTATACAGGCCACGATCTGCGGATTCTTGAATTCGACGGGCCGATTGATCATCGGAAGTGCGAGTTTTCCGATTTCACGATTGAGTTCGGTCTTAATGGATTCTGCATTCTCAAGTTCGAACCTTTCTCGAATGTCCTTTTCCCTCTTCGTTATCTCAGGGTCGACACGGGACCCTACGAGGAAATTTTCAGATTCCACATCATTCACCTTGTCTGCGACCGTCTCCGCAAAACGGCCCAACAGATCGAAGATGCCTTCACATAACGGACAAGCATCTGGTGCCGGTATGTCATATCCTTCCTCTTCCAGAGCTTTGCGTATGAAGGTTCCGCGGACATCATTGGTCATTCCCGTTCCGAGCTTTCCGAACATTCTGCCGAGGCAGCGATCGCACAATCCATATTCCGCCACGGCCTTGGCCTTGTCCATATCGTTAACGATCCAGTCTTCCATGATGGTACCTCAGAGATCGAAACCCATCTCGGCGATCCTAAGTTTGGGTCTTTGGCCTTCCAGATAATGATAGACAGTGGAATGCTCGCTGCCGTTCAGGATAAGTTCTATCGCATGTTTGGCAACCGGCAGACTTACCGAATTACCGATGAGGGCGACGGTATTTCCGTAGATGGTCATGTAGACTCCTGTGAGTTCTTCGATGATCTCTCTTGTCTTGCCGTTTTTGCCGATGAGCCTTCCTCTGATCCTTTCCAGTTGATTGGATTTGGATCCGACGATATCCTTGAGGTCCACGATGTCCAGGTATTCGTCCTCCTCGAAAAGACGCATGGATTTCTCAGGATTGAATCCTCTGCCGATCGCTTTCACCACGTCGATCAATTTGAGTGCCATGAGAGGATCTGCGCTATCTGCATCGTCTTTGATGTCGACGATACCTTCTTCAGCATCGATGTCCATAGAGATGCCAGATCTTTTCTGGAGCATCCTTTTCGTTGTGCCTTTGACACCGATGATGGTTCCGACCCTGTCCTGTGGAATCCTTATGGATCTCATCTCTTATCCCCTTTGTCGCCTTGGTCTAGTGTCTCTTCCATTATAGTCTTGCCGTCTATGATATCGGCTCCGCGATTTTTGAAGAATCTGTTTACGTTGTTTATATCCCTCTCGAGGTATTCCTTCGCATTGAAGTGATCGGCGGTAAGGGCCTGGCCGCAGTCGATCATTACGGGTTGGCCGTCCCACATCAGGATATTGTACTCGCTGAGATCGCCGTGCACCAGATGTGCATCCTTGAAGCCGTCTATGATGAAGGATAATACCTCCTCGTAGATGTCATCGACATCTTTCGGCTTCATCGTGATATTTTTTATCTGCGGTGCCGGTCCGTGTTCATCACCGATGAACTCCATGAGAAGGCAATTCTTTTTGAATTCTATAGGTTCCGGGACAGGAATATCCGCCTCGTAGTACCTTTGCAGATTGCGGTACTCCTTGTTGGTCCAGGCGTAAATCAGTTTTCTGCGATTTCCGGAGAGACCTTTGAACCTGGGGTCGCCCTCGATGTATTTTGAGAGCCTATTGAAAGATGCATTGGATGTCCTGAATATCTTCAGCGCCATAGGTTCGTCGTCGTCATTGGTCGCGTAGAAGACATTCCCCTCCTTACCTGTGGAGATAGGATAATGAACGGACTCGATCACCCCGTTGGTCATCAGGTCGTATATCACCATCAGTGTCTGTCTGTCAAATACCTCGTCGGCCGTTTCCTTCTCATCGCCGGTCCTATTGGTCTTCAGGGCATCTACGTGCCTTTCGAGATAAGCGTAAACCTCGTCATGTGATGCCATGAGGGGTCACTCCTTTCAGAAAATGTCCAAATTTTTAGGGACCTTGTTCCTTTTACTGAGATTCACGGCCTGTGTCTTGGTATAACGGAACCTGACGTCGCATTTGTCAGGCTGGAAATCCCATATCGAAATGATGAGGAGGTCCCCTTCCCTGATCCACATCCTCTTCTTTATCTTGCCGGGGATCCTCCCCATTCTGGATACCCCGTCCTCACACATGACCTTGATTTTGGATGCTCCGAGCAGCTGATCGGCTATGCCGAATATCTCGCCTTCCTTGATATTCGGCAAACGTACACGCGTCACGTCCTCATCAGGACTCTCCATGGGTTCATTGCCGCTCATATTGACATCTCCGCTGACTCAGTCCATAGTTTACCTATATATTAAGGATTCCCATTTGGCCTATTGCGGACAATTGATAGGAAACTATTTTAAAGGAATTCCATTATCGCGACCGTACAGCTCATGTAGTGTAGCGGCCAATCATTCCGCCCTTTCGAGGCGGACACCCGGGTTCAAATCCCGGCATGAGCACCATGTATTTTCCGGTTTACGGTCTTCGTTTTCTGGGTTCGGTATATCATTAAAGCCACTTGATGTGGAAAGATGTTTGAAAGAGGTTTACGCCTTTGCATCTCTGTACTTCTTGTCCCTGACTCCCATGGATATGGTGAATGCCACCAGTGCCAAAATCACAGCAACGAAGAATGCAGGTCTGAACGCAGAGATCAGCCAGTCAAAGTTGCCGCCTGATGCCAGGATACCTCCGACAGGGATGACCAGTGCGTTGAGGAATACGGCGTTTAGTATTGCCACACCCGTGGAGCTTCCTGCCTGTCTGAATGTGTTGATCAGTCCTGACAATTGGCCGTCCTCACCTTCTTTACAATATCCGAAAGACAGATTGGTCGATGCGACGAGAGCAGCTCCGACACCCAGACCCATTATGAACAGGGTCAGCAGGATGAACAGAAGACCCGTATTCTCGGTGAAGAAGGTCATCATGAAGAAACCAGCGGCACCGATGAGGCATCCGATCGATGCGTATCGGCTGTTAACACCTGTTACGTCAGCAAGTTTACCGACCGTCGGACCCGCAACCAGGATGCCGATGGAATTCGCGATCATTATGAAACCGAGTTCGACCGTGGTGTAGCCCTGCGCATATTGCAGGTAGTACGGCAGAAGCAGATAGCTTCCCGACATCGCACCGAAAAGCAGCAGTGTGGAGACATTGCTTCCAATGACATCTTTGATCGCAACCAGTCTGAGGGAGACCAAAGGATCCCTTGATCTCTGTTCCCACCAGGCGACAAGTCCTCCGGCCACCAACATTATGACGATCAACAGCAATCCCTCGTGGGACATCCAGCCGATGTCCTGACCTACGTTGAGATAGTATATCAGAGCAAACATCATCACGAACAGAAGACCTGCACCTGCGAAATCCAGTCTTTCCCCTTTCTCATTGATCTTGGTGTTGCTCATGGATCTCAGAGACATCAGTATGCAGATCAATCCAATGGGGACGTTTATGAAGAATATGTACGACCAGTGGAAATACACAAGTATGCCGCCCAGCGCCGGTCCGAACGCTGTACCCGCCGATGCTGCCAAGGTGATGTATCCTATGGCGGTACCCCGTATGGATAGGGGCATGTATGTTGATACCATGGCAAGTCCCATAGCGATCACCATGCCTGCACCGAGTCCCTGGATCGCCCTGAGGATAATGATGGCTCCAAGACCTAAACCGCTTATGAATCCGGCGAGACCGATTATTAAGGAGGTCGTCGTAAAGATCGCAATACCGGTAAGAAACACATTCCTGTACCCGATATTCGTTCCTAGTTTTCCCCACAGGAGTACGAAACAGCACAGGGTCAGAGTGTATGCAAGCAAGACCCATGAGATGTTAGCCGTACTTCCCTCGGTAGCGAAGTCCTTTGCCATCGTCGGTAAGGCCACGGTCACTATGGTGGCATCCAAGGAGGTCATGAAAGTTCCCAGAACAATCGAGATCAATACGATTTTCTGTTTTCTACTGAGAGCTTTGCTCTCATTTTTCTCAAACATGTCGGCAGAATGGAAGTTCAGGTTTTAAAACGCATTTATCTCATGGTCTTCTTCCTGAAGATCTCGTTTTCCTTCACGATGGCGTCTGCATTGCGCCAATCGACTCTTTTGACGATAGGTAGCTTCTTTGGGAAAGTTTTCAGCATGGCATCCATGAGATTCCTGTCCGCGCAGGGTATCTTTTTCAGTCTGTCGCGGTCCCAGTTGTCTATCAGTTCATACACGGCCTCGATGCCCTCATTGTAGAATTCCGACGTGAGTACGGCGACAACTATGGCATTGTTGCTCATTACCGCAACATTTGCACCCCTTACAGCATACTCGCTTCCGTTGTAGGAGATGGAGAGACCGCTGCTGTCACGAACCAGATCCATCGCTTGGAAGTCGGTTATGTCCCCGCCTACGTAAACGGTAGAATTGAATTCTATCTCCGTTTTCCTTCGTATTTCCAGCAATGCGTATGCCTTTTCATTGGCACCGATCGCTGTTATCGGTTTCACGGCTCCGTCTATCTCCATCTTCGGTAGAGAATCGGCAAATATATCGTCAAGGGTCGTCACGATGTTCGCGTCATCATCGTCCAATGATTTCGCGTTCGTCAGGGTATACATGGTTTTCGGAATGCGCAGATTCGAGATCCTTGTGCCCATTCCTCGAATCGTCTTCGACTCCTGTCTGCTTATCGGTATATCATCGAAGGATACCTGAGTGCAGCCTACGTTGTTCATCGGGAATCCTATCGCGTCGCATACTGCCATCATGTGATGTTCATATGAACTGGAAGTGATGAATGTCGGAAGGAGATTGAATATATACCTCAGGGCCTTGTCCGCGCCCGGAACCAACTGCAGGTCCTCCTTGCAGAAATCATAGGCCATGTGGTCCGTGAGTCCGTTAGCCTTCAGAAAGGGAATGATCATCTTCAGTGTACTGCCGATCCTGCTGTTCTCTCGGTTCAACGCATATGCGACGAGATCGTCATATCTGGACACAACGTCAAAAAAATGTTCTCCGTTCCTTATGTATTTGGAGCACAGACGTCGGGCGTTGTCGTTCTTCGACAGAAAACCATGGCAGTTGCATATGAACTGTTTGTCCTCAGTCAATCCGAGTTCTTCCATCGGGTTATATTCCATCGATTCACTTCCTCAGGGTCGCGTTAACCTCTTCGGAAAGGTCGAACGGATGTTTTAACGGTTCTCCTCTCATGTACAATCTCTTGCCTTTTATGCTGGCGGTCCCATCGGCAAACTGTCTTATCGTCGAGACTATGAGGGGGATCTCGTGTCTCTTCCCGTCTTCCCTTATCATTCTGAAGAGGGGTTCGTCAACACCTTCGGTATCGATGATCCGTTCAAGTGTACTGGTCTTCATCTTCTTGTGCAGATCGGCCCACAAGCCATCGTATTCTTTGCCGCGTATCGGGAAACTGCAATATGTCAGTGCGGCGCCCCTGTCCCATTCCGGCGTGCAAAGATGAATCATCGAACCCTGTTCATCGGCTTCGGTGCGGATGAGTTCCCAGATCACCTCTTCCCAGGTACCCTTGGGTCCGTCAGGGAGGGCAGGATGCAGATTGATCATATCATAGGTGTCGCATGTCGTGTCGTCCATCCACAGCATATAACCTGCCAGGATTCCGAGGTCGAAATCGTATCCATCTATCCTCTTTCTGATCTCGGCTCCGTATTCGTTTCTCCATGCCGTCTGATCCGTGTCCCAGAGATCTGGTCTGAATGTCTTCCACGAGATGGTCACCAGGGGGATTCCGTAGTCTTTCGCAAGGTCGAAGAATTGTTCCCTCTGATCCTTTTTGGGATTCGGATCTTCGGTGTTGTCCCAGTTGCAGAATACGAACGAGATGTCTATATCGAGGACGCCCTCCTCTTTTTTTCGCATGACCTCACGCAAAAGGTTGCGGGACCCAGGACCTCTACCAGTCGAGAACCAACCCAGTCTGAGCATGTTTCTCCATACGGCTCGAAGTATA
>JBAYAO010000002.1:0-38576 GCA_041669745.1 Candidatus Methanomethylophilaceae archaeon
CCCGCTCATGAATACGGCCGCAAGGGCCTGCTGCCAGGTATATCCGAGAACGATGACCACCGTGTAGGTGAAGAATGCATTGATCCCCATGCCCGGAGCCTGAGCTATAGGATATTTGGCATAAAGGGCCATTATCAGCGTCGCCGTTGCGGCGGATATCACAGTTGCAGTGAATACGGCATTCCAATCCATCCCTGCATCCGTAAGCATCGTGGGGTTGACGACCAGTATGTAGGACATGGCAATGAAGGTGATTATACCTGCACGCACCTCTGTTCTGATCGATGAACCGCGTTCACGCACTCCGAAGAAAGAATCCAATTTTTCTGCGATGTTCATCTGGCTCAGCATTCGCGGCATATCGGTGGATGTATATTTTCTTTTGTTTCACTACCCTGTCGTACAGATACGGCCAGTCAAACCTGTACAAAAAGTTTTATCTGCCCGACGTATGCACTACGCAGAGGTTTATCATGGCCGATACGAACAAACTCGGAAAAAGAGTGAGCAAATACAGAGAACAACTGGGATTGACCCAAGAACAGTTGGCCGTCAATTCAGGACTGGAGCTCGTATTTGTTCAGGATGTAGAAAACGGCCTAGTATATCCTCCGATAAGCTCGATAATAAAATTCTCCCGTGCTCTCGGACAGAGGGTGGGAACGTTCATGGATGATCAGTTCCAGCCGGATCCGATAATAGTGGAGGCGAACGACCGGATAGAGGAGACAGCGTCGTCGCGTGGTGCCAAGGGGCATTATCATTACTTCCCATTGGGAAAGGGCAAGACGGACAGGCACATGGAACCCCTCTTCATAAAGATAGAGGAAGACGACGTCAAAGAGATCTCTTCGCACGAGGGGGAGGAGTTCATAATAGTAGTGTCAGGCAAAGTACTGATGAGGTATGGAAAAGAGGAGAAGGTTCTCACGGTCGGTGATTCGGTGTATTACAATTCGGTGGTGCCGCATTTCATCGGTGCCGTGGACGGTCCAGCCGAAATATATGCGGTGTTATACGTTCCCATCTGAGGTGTGATCATGCCATGTATCCCTAGGAAAGAATTCACCAGCGATGAAAGGCTCGGGGACCTTTTGGACAAATGCATCAGGGAGCATCCCGATAACGATGCGATAGTGTACGTGGACAGGGATTTGCGTCTTTCCTGGAAAGAGTTCGGCGTCGAGGTCGATCGTATAGCTAAGGGTCTCATGGCCATGGGGGTGAAGAGAGGGGAAAAAGTCGGTATCTGGGCCACCAACGTTCCCGACTGGATCGCACTGATGTTCGCCACAGCGAAGATAGGGGCCATACTTCTCACCATCAATACCAATTACCAGTTGGCTGAACTCGATTATATGCTGAAACAATCTGATATGGAAAATCTCTTCATCATAGACGGTGTCAGAAACGCAGATTATGTTGAGATGGTTTACACTCTCGTGCCGGAATTGAAAACACAGCCGAGAGAGAGCATCCACAGCGAAAAGTACACGCATCTCAGAAGAGTGTTCTTCCTTGGTCCGGAGAAACATCGCGGCATGTATTCCATGAACGAGGTGAAATCGATGGCGTGTCAGACCACCGATGGAGAATACAGAGAGCGACAGGGAACCGTGGATGTTCATGATGTGACCATGATGCAGTATACATCGGGAACGACAGGATTCCCGAAGGGTGTTATGCTCACGCACTACAATATCGCAAACGACGGTTACTGGACAGGTGCGAATATGAATTATGATTCCAACGACCGTCTATGTCTGACGGTACCGTTGTTCCATTGTTTCGGGTGCGTTCTTGCGGTCATGGCATCCATCAATCATTGCGTAACGATGGTCGTTTGCGAAGTATTTGATCCGATAAAGGTACTGACATCTCTGGAGACGGAGAGATGCACTTCGCTGTACGGCGTTCCAACGATGTTCATCTCGATCATGGAACATAAGCTGTTCAACAAGTTCGATCTGTCTTCGCTCAGGACCGGGATAATGGCTGGTTCTCCATGTCCTATCAAGACCATGCAGGAGGTTGTCGAGAAGATGAACATGAAGGAGATAACCATTGTTTACGGTCTCACTGAGGCATCGCCCGGAATGACACAGACCACATGGGATGAGCCGTCCCTGGAGAGGAAATGTTCTACCGTCGGAAAACATTTCCAGGGTATAGATACGCAGATCATCGATCCTGACACGGGGGAAATATGCCCGCCTGGCAAGGTCGGGGAGTTCTGTTGCCGCGGATACAACGTGATGAAGGGGTATTACAAGATGCCCGAGGAGACCGCAAAGGTGATCGACAGCAAAGGTTATCTTCATTCAGGAGACTTGGGAGTGATGGACGAAGAGGGGTATTTCTCCGTAACGGGTCGCATCAAGGACCTGATCATACGCGGTGGGGAGAACATCTATCCGAAAGAGGTGGAGGATTTCCTCTACAATGTACCAGGTGTCAGTGATGTTCAGGTGGTAGGCGTTCCAAGCAGTAAGTACGGAGAGCAGCCAGGGGCGTTCATAATCAGGAAGAAGGGGGCGGATATCACGGAGCAGGACATCCTCGATTACTGCAAAGGTAAGATCGCATGGTACAAGACGCCGAAGTACATTCATTTCCTGGATGAGTTTCCGCTTACCGCCAGCGGTAAGATAATGAAATTCAAACTCAGAGAGATGGCCCATCAGCTTTGGCCGGATGCATAAGGTGGAGATATGAAGGTAGTCGCATTCAACTGTAGTCCGCACAGGGACGGGAACACTGCACACATGATAAAGACGGTCCTCTCGGAATTGGAATCTGAAGGTATCGCAACCGAATTCATACAGATCGGAGGCAAGGAGATACACGGTTGCAAAGCATGTTCTGCGTGCAGAAAGAATCATGATCTGATGTGTAGTCAGAAGGATGATTGCATAAATGACTGTATAGAGAAGATGATCTCCGCTGACGGTGTGATCATAGGTTCTCCGACATATTTCGCAGATCTAACGCCGGAGGCGAAGGCGTTGATCGACAGAGCCGGTTACGTTCTGAGGAGTAACGGCAATCCGATGAGGAGAAAGGTCGGTACTCCAGTGGTTGCGGTAAGGCGTGCAGGTTCGATACATGTCATCGACAGTATCACGCATTTCTTCACGATCAACGATATGTTCGTTGTTCCGTCGTCTTATTGGAACATGAGTCTTGCACCTGCGCCCGGTGATTACGAAAATGATACGGAAGGCGTCGCAACGATGAAGAACCTGGGCCAGAATATGGCCTGGCTTTTGAAAAGGCTGGAGTGAAAATATGTCCGTTCCGAAGAAGAAGATACTGATCGTCGTCATGGATGGCCTTGGTGACAGGGGCTGCGAGAGTTTGGACTGGAAAACACCGCTACAGGCCACCGATACGCCGAATTTCGATTGGTTCACCAAGAACGGTGATGCGGGGAACATGGATACCATAGGGCCCGGTACAAGACCCGGAAGCGACACATCGCATCTGTCGATATTGGGTTACGACCCGTTCGAGGTCTACACAGGGCGCGGTCCGTTCGAGGCAGCAGGTATCGGGCTCGTAGGAAAGAAGGGCGATGTTGCATTCAGATGCAACTTTTCCACTGTAAATGACAAAATGGAGGTCACTGACAGACGTGCCGGGCGCATCAAGGCACCGGATACGACTGAGCTGGTCAAATCGTTGTCGGGCATAACCATCGACGGTATAGAGGTCATCGTGAAGGAAGGAACGGAACACAGGGCCGCGTTGCTGCTCAGAGGTCCGGGATTGAGTTCGAAGGTCACCGACGTGGATCCGCATGATTTGACGCAGATCAAAGTATGCGAAGGAGAAGACGCCGAGGCGCAATTCACTGCTGGTGTGGTCAATAAATTCGTCAGGCTTTCGTACGAGATAATGAAGAATCATCCTGTGAATCTAAGGAGAAGGGAGCAGGGTATGCATGAAGCGAACATACTTCTGCCCCGCGGTGCGGGTCTGTTCCCCAATATCATTCCATTTCCGGAAAAAAACGGTATGCGAGCGGCCTGTGTCGCGGGCGTCGGTATGATAAAAGGGATATGCAGCATATGTGGACTCGATGTCATCGATCTCCCCAAGGAATGTACCGGCGGGTTGGATTCGGATTTCAAGCTCAAGGCATCGATCGCACTCAGGACGTTGAGAGATTATGATTTCGTCCTCATGAACGTGAAGGCTCCGGATGTTTGCGGACATGACGGATCCGTTGAATCGAAATGCGATGTCGTGAGGAGACTGGACGAGATGGCAGGATATATCAGGAATAATTTTCCCGAGGGCCTAGTCATAGCGTTCACCGCGGATCACAGCACGCCCTGTTCCATAGGGGATCATACTGCGGATCCGGTCCCTCTGACGATCTATACGCCGGGTATGGTTATCGATGATGCCGAGAAGTTCAGCGAATCCGGATGTGCAAAGGGTTACGTCGGACGCATAAGGGGACATGAGCTTCTGGGTATCCTCATGGATCTTGCGAATCGTACAGAGAAATTCGGTGCCTGATCAAAATATCGTAAGGTCCGCAGAGAGGTTTCCGCCCCCATCTATCTGTATCACGGTGGAGAAGCACGAGGTCATATCCCCGCCTCCGCGTGACACGGACATCGTATTTTTTCCATATGTCAACGTGAAGGTGTACCCGTATATTTCTGGAACCATCGAGTCCATTGTGCCCTTTACATATTTCTCTGCGTTGCCGTGAAGACCTGAATTGAGATCTGCCGCAACAAGGTCTGCGATAGGGTATGTTTGACAGTCATCTGTAGGAAAGATGTCGGAAGCTTTCAATCTAATCGAGAAGAAATCGTCGTTGATCGTTTTTGCCAAAGGCTGCTCTGTCTCCTGGATCACGGTATATGAAAATATCCCGATAACAACCATAGACATTATCACCAAAAATATCAAAGTATCCATAACGGCGACCATTCCTTTACTGTCCCCGCTCAGATCCACACGACCACCTCGTAAGAAGCGGCAAGTCTTCTCCCGTCATCGGATTGGAGTATGAGTGTGCCGATTTTTGAGATGACGTTGTCTGTTTTCTCCTCGCCTGCGGCTGCTGAAAAGATGTCTTCGGATATCATACCAATGGTTTTTACAGTCAATCTGATGGATTTGTAATTTTTTGAATAGATCTGTTCCTGCAAATCACTTTGGATATCACCAACGATATTTTCATTTTTGATGCTGAGTTTGCTCAGATAATCCGTTTCGATATCAGCTGTTTCGGTCGTATCGGAGACCGAAATGTAACTGAGCAATCCGATGAAGGCGGTCAACGTGATGGTGATGACCATCACGGCGATCATAGCTCCCATAAATTCGCATTCGGCCTTTTTGTTCAGTCTCATGAACCAAGGACCTTCTGTGCGGTATTATAAGGATGGATTTACAGTTAGTCTTAGACGCCGCGCAGATAGTGACCCGTGTTAAGGGTGCCGCCGCACATCTGTCTTATCCTTTCAGTGTACGACTGATTTCTCTCTTTGAACGCCTTGCCGACCAGCGTCGCCAATTCGGTTGGGCGTTTCCTGAGATCTATGCCCAGTGAATCAACACCGTATTTCTCGAGATCGTCAACATAGTTGATGAGCATCAAATCCGACGAGTTCAGTATGTGGGCATAATCAAAACGGTCTCTGTATACAGGAAAAGAGTATCCCTTTTCGTCTTTTATGCAACCGTTCCCGAGGTGAGGATCCCTGGTGACCATAAGTTCTGTACGTCCGAAGACCATGTATTCGACCTTCCCCGGATATCTTGACACAACATCCCTCATCTCGGTCTTTGACAACTCTACCGAGAGCGTGGTCTGTTCCATGATATCGGGGAAAGCGGAATTGAAGAAATTCATCACATAACTTCCGTAGGTCCTACTACCTTTAGCTGCACGGTACTGTCCTGGATTATTGACCATCAGAGGTATGTTCCCGGTCGGTAAATGCTCTTTCGGAGAAAATCTGGGCATCATGTAGACAAGTTCGACGTCGGAGATGCTGCATATCTCCGAAGCCTCGGTCAATTCATCGGAATCAAAATAGATGCGGTCTGCGTATGGAAGGACTGCCTCCAGCAATTTGATGGATGAAACGTAGAAGGACAGTTTTGTCTTTGAATAATTTCTCTCCACTTTGGGTAGGTCGACAGTGACGGCACAATGTTTTTTTCTGCCTTCGAACCTAGGTGCCCTGCCCACCAGATTCTTGATCTTATCGAGACGGGGATCGTATGTTCTGTAGAGATCGTACATCCCATCGGAGATTCTGAACGGTGCGGTGACAGTATCGCCGTCGTTCAGAATTTTGAATCCTCCGATCTTTTCGTCATTTTTGAAAACAGAGACACCATCCTTAACGCCGAGATCCAGTCCCCGTGTCCTGAATTTCTGATTTTTGATTTCAACATTGCCGAGGAACATTCCGCGGTTATCCGGATAGGTGGACTGGACCAATGATTTCACACCGTCCATGTAACCATGGCAGAATCCTCTGTTGAATACCGTTTTTAAAAGTGAGGTATCATATTCCAGCTCCTCATTTGTAGGGTCTTTGTTCGCCAATGAATATGACCTCGAGGCAAGGTAAGCGTACGCTGTGCTTCTCATCCTCCCCTCTATCTTCACCGATGTGATGCCTATTCCTTTGAGTTTTTCAAGATAATCGATGCAATACATATCGGCGTTACTGAGAAGATATCCTTCCTTGCCGTTGGAGGTGTATTTTTTTCTGCATGGTTGAGCGCATTCGCCGCGATTACCGCTTCTTCCACCGACAATACTGGAGAACAGGCATCCTCCAGAAATGCAATAGCACATCGCACCTTGAACGAACACCTCGGTTTCCACAGGCGATCCTTTGACGACTTCTTTAAGCTCGTCAAATGTGAGCTCCCTTGACAGGACGGCTCTGGAAATGCCGTTGTCAGCGCACCATTTCAACCCCTCACTGGATTGGATTCCCATCTGTGTCGAGGCATGTTTGGATATCGGGATATGACTAATGGATCTCAGGAGTCCGAGGTCCTGGACGATCACAGCATCGGCGTGTATATCCTTGAGAAACTGTACGAAGGAAACAGCCTCTTGCATTTCGGAGTTCTTGATAATCGTGTTCACGGTTACATACACCTTGACTCCGTGTTCATGTGCATATGCGATCGCACCTTCCAATTCTGCATCCGAAAAATTATCAGCAAATGCTCTGGCACCGAAATTCCTACCCCCTAGATAAACGGCATCGCATCCGCCCTTTATCGCTGCTACAAGTCCATCCGGTGATCCAGCCGGTGCCAATACTTCCATGGTGCTTCATCCTTTCTTGCATTATTAACTATTCGTCCGAACGTTAACTGTAGCATTTTCAATTAATACTGACAAGACGGGATACAATTCCATATGAAACTGTCGAATATCCACAGGAAAAAAGAAGAAAATTCGGTTCTGAAGGACCATACCCTAAGGATCAACTGCAGACGATGTACATTTGAGCCAGATTATGGAAATATAAATTGTATGAAATGCATATGCCGAAGAATATTCGAATTGGGTCAGCCGGAAAGAATACTTCTATCTGCGGGTTTGGATACCGAGTATTCAGGTGATGCTGTCAGGATAATAAGCGAGATATCTTCTGTCTATGCCATCAACAGCGGTGATGACAAGAGGAAGGGAAAATGTGCAACATGCAGATTGTCGCCTGTCTTCCTGATAGATGAGGTATTCGCATCATTTCAGTCAGAGGATACAGATTTCGGTATTTGTAAGCTTGATAATGTAGTGACAGGGGACGAATCGTGCGACATATGCGTCAGCAGGACAAAGAAAATCCTCGAATCGGTGAGAGACAGACTTACCGAAACATCCAGGGATGCACTCAGGTCAGCATACAGGATAATGGGGGTCTGATGGTGCCCAAGATAATCTCGGCATCGGATGGAAAGGACAGATCGGGCGATGTCTTCGTATTTGACGAATTTCCTGTTGCAAAGTCAGAATATGCATCCGAAGCAGTTGTTCGATCAAGAAGATACGATGTTACCGAGGAGTCAGGTCTTTCCTCGTTGATGGGGAGCATGAAGAAGATCGGCAATAAGTGCGGGAGGAACAAACCGAAATATGCCGATTGTTGGCTCATAGGGAGTCATTATGAGATGGATGTCATAGAATCATATGAAACACCATACGGCAACGTCGTCATAGGAAATGCTGTTGACGGTGAGATCGAGTACAATCTGACCCCCAAGGAATACAGGTATAGTGCCAGAGTAAACGATCTTATCATCATGACGATCGAGCTTGTGAGGGATAGGTACAGGAAGTCCGGCGGAAGTATCGATCGAAATAGTGTAAATGCGGTTTCGAGAGGGTATTTCGAAAAGGAATTGGATAAAGCGGAACAATTCTCGGTATCGATACAAGATCTGTGTGATATCGTTTACAGATATACACTGGGACTCGGCATTTTCGAGATACTGTTGAACGATCCTAGGCTGGAGGACATATACATCGATGCGCCATGTGAGACCAATCGGGTTCATGTTACACTCAATCAGGTGAACGGATTCAATTCCCACATAAGATGCAGGACGAATCTGATGGTTGACAATCGTGAGATAAAGAACCTAATCACCAGATTGATGAGAGACACCGGACTTCCATACTGTGAATCCAATCCGATCATAGAAACGGACATGTACGGTGGAAGTGCCAGAGCCACAATCGTAGGGTATCCGTTGAGTCCCAACGGCGATTCGGTTGCGATAAGGAAACATTCGACGATGCCTTGGACGTTAACAAGATTGATCGGAAACGGTACTCTCGATCCAAGAACAGCAGGATTGCTTTCATTTCTCGTGGATAACAGGTCGACTTTTATGATATGCGGTGCAAGGGGTTCCGGAAAAAGTTCCGTACTCTCTGCGTTGATGTTCGAATTCCCAATGTCCCAAAGGATATTGACAATCGAAGATACGATCGAGCTGCCTGGAGAAAAGATGAGGGCAATGGGGTATAAGGTCCAAACCATGCTGATCGACGACAGGATGGAGGGGGATGCAACCAAGAGGGCCGATGAGGCATTGAGGGTCTCACTGAGAATGGGGGAATCCGCAATAATTCTCGGTGAGGTAAGGGGAGAAGAGGCCAAGACACTCTACCAAAGTATGAGAACCGGGCGTTCGGGCAGTTCAATAATGGGCACTATACACGGAGATTCAGCAAAATCGGTCTATGAACGTGTCATCCACGACATGCAGATCTCACCCGAGGCTTTTATGGCAACAGATTTTCTGATAACGATGGGAACCATCAGGGAAAGGGGAACCATGAGGCAGAGCAGAAAACTTCTGGAGATAGTTTCCACTTCGAACATCGCAGGAGAATTCATCGACATCTCATCCCAGGAGGGATTTTTCGCGTCTCCTGCGGTAAAAAGGATGATGAATTCAATTCGAATGGATGAAGATGAGGTGTTGGACGAGATTCAGCTTAGATCCGATATGAGATCGTTCTTGGCCGAGATGGCAGAGAGGCATGGTGATGGATTCTATGGCCCCGAATGGATAGCGTTGGCTAACGATCATCTATCCAAGCGCGTATCCGCAGGTGATGATAAGACCGAGATAATCGAAAGTTTCAGATCAAGATTCCAAAGATTCAACGGAGAGTGAGATGATGGAGATGAGACTGTGGTACATTATCGTTTCAATAACCATCTCTGTGGTATCTTTTGTATTAGTCCTCATGTTGATGGGCATGGACCTTGCCGTACAATTGGGATTCGTACTGGCTCTCATACCCGCGATCACATATCTCTGTCTTAGGGAAAAAAAGTTGTCATGTACGCCAGAGGTGCTGATGAATGAGGCTCCTACAGTCATAGGTATGGTGTCCACAGCTCTCGTCTCGAACGGTTCTTTCGATTATGCGATAAGGGACATTTCGGAGAATGGTCCAAAGAATATCTCGGTATTGTTCAAAAGAGTGGTTATGAATGCAGACTGTAGAGTCGTGTCGGATATAACTTCCGGCATCAGGGATTTCCTTTCATCATTGCCAAAGGAGGCCTCACCATTCAGAAGGGCGATGGATATAATGATCAACGCATTCGAATCATCGGACAAGGAGGAAAGAAAAGGGATGATGAGGGATGCAGAGAGTATCGTGCTTGCAGGCCTGAAACAGATTGGAGAGACATATAGTTCAAAACTGAGCAGTCCTTGCATGTTGATTTTCGGTCTGGGCGTTATGGTGCCCATGATAATGATATCGATTCTTCCAATGTTGACTATAAGCGGTAATTTCGCAGGGATGATCTTCGATTCGGGGACGGTCTCACTCATTACATTGGTTTTTGTCCCTGTCGTCGTTGCCGTCGTCATAATTTCGATGAGGGAGAAAAATCCGTTCCTTACATCTTCCGATGAGAAAAATGAGTTCATCTATGCTGTTCCATTGGTTCTCGCGGTTCCGCTGTTTCTCTACCAGATCAAAGTGGGTTCGGAGACGGATATCGCGATAATCCGCTCGGCCGTGTCCGTCGGTATCCTATCTTTGGTTCTGTTGATTCCGAAGATGGTAAAAGAGAGGAACAGGATCAAAATGGATGAAATGTTGAAAGACTCGCTCTTCGACCTTGGCAACAGATTGATGATGAGTGAGAATTTCGAGACATCTTTAAAAAAGTCATTTGCTGCACGAACCGATTGTGAAAAACTTTTCGAATCCGTTTCAAGAGAGATGACACTCTCAAGAGGGGATATCGAAAAGGGATTGCACAGAGTGCTGGATCCAATATCATCAAGGATGGCAAGGGTGTATTGTGACATCTACAGGTCGTCAGTCAGGGACAACAGGGATGCAGGAAGGTTTGCGGTAAGCGTTGCCCATCAATTGCAGGACCAGAACGGTGTGATAAAGAGCATAGAGAATAAGCTGAAGAGCATGTTGGATATGATGACCGGAACATCCGCTGTTTTCGCGCCCGTGATTCTCGGGATGAGCATTGTGATGTTGGATCCGCTTTCTCAGATTGCTGGCATCACGGAACTTGAGGATGTCTCGATAATACTTGCAGTGTATCTCATAGAGTTGTCCGTATTGATCGCAGCTCTCTCCTCTAATCTTATGTGCAGGGGCGGTATGACGGACACGATCTGCAGATTCAATGTTATGATGTCCATCTCGCTGATGGTGTTTTCACTATGTTCTTCCATAACATTATGAACCAATCAATTTTATATTCAAAATCTCTGGTTGGGACGTGAGTCCCTCTTCTTTCAAAAAATCATTTATCGTTACATTTTCTCTGATGCTGGCGATACTTATAATCGCACCGTTCACCGAAAGTTACGGAACATTCGTGAATCTCGACGGACACGTAGGACTGATAGATCATATGGAGTATTGGAAATCAGTGAATCTGTTGGCCGGGGTGACATACTGGTTCGGGGATCTGATGTGCCATCAGCAATTCTCCCGTTCTCTGGTTCTGAACGGTTCTCAAATGGCAATATGCGGGAGGGACCTCTCCGCGCTGATCGGATTGATCGCGGGACTTGTAGCAACTTGTTTCATCCATCCTTTTGAGGAAAGAAAGAGGGTCTCGATCTTTTTCATCTCAGGTGCCTTTACTCTTCTCATCACCGACTGGAGCATCCAATATTATATGGGCCTGAATGTAATGTTCACGAGGCTTATAACAGGGTTTCTGGCAGGATTTGCCGTTGCCATGTTGGTGGACTTAGGACTGATAAGACTGAACGAAAAGTGAGGGGGCAAGATCAAGAGTCTTGACGCGTGGCCATCCAAGCTGAGATTTCAGAGGAGCACAGTATTCTCCATGCGTTTTTCTGGAATGGACTTATCTGCTACCCACCTCGTAATGGAACTTGTTGTTCGCAGTATTAAAGGATATAGGTCGGTTCTTCACTTTGACATCATGATTCCAAGAAAAAATATTTAAATGAAGATAACATCGAGCCTTTTGCAGAAGTCAGAAGACAGCTGCCTTTTAGCAGAGTTTATTTCTGGAAGGTATACTAAATGGCTGAAGAAATTCTTAAGACGGGGACGACCACAATTGGGATCAAGTGCAAGGACGGTGTCGTTATGGCATCCGAGCGCAGAGCAACAATGAGCAACATGATTGCACATACGCATGTGCAGAAGGTCTTCAAGATTGCCGAAAATACCGGAATGACGATTGCTGGACTGGTCGGCGATGCACAGTTGATGGTCAGATATGTTCAGAGCGAGGTGGCTCTTTATTCAATGAAGAAGGGGGCCCCCATGCCCGTAACTGCCGTCGCTACGATGGTGGCCAACATAATCCGTCAGGGATTCTACCTCGGATTGATCGTAGGTGGTTATGACGAGAAAGGCGGACACATCTTCAGTATAGACGGTGCGGGCGGATGTATAGAGGATAATGTGGTCTCCGTAGGCTCTGGATCGGTGTTCGCGCTTGGTGTCCTCGAGGAAAACTACAAAGAAGGGTTCACCAGAGAGGAGGGAGTGGATCTTGCAATCAAAGCTCTCAACTCCGCTGTAAGGAGGGATTCTGCATCCGGAGACGGATTCCTCATAACATATATCGATGCTAAAGGATTCGGTTTTGTTCCTGAAGAGGACATCAGGGTCCGTACGGCGGAACTGGGGTTCAAATATCCTAACTGAAACCTTTTTTTGAAACCATTTTTCCGTTACAGTTGGTTTATATCATGAATACTGACAGGCTCTTCGATAATCTTCGAGAGGAGATCAGAAGGATAGTACCATCCGAATTGGATATCTCGGCCATTGAGTTCGAGGGTCCGTTGGTGGTGATCTATACGAAAGATTTCGACAAATTCTCGGAGAATGGCAATATTACAAAGCTCCTAGCCAATGGTCTGAGAAAGAGATTCGATATACGTCCAGATCCAAAGGCACTGGGTAATTCGGATGATGTCGAGGCAAGAATAAGGGAAATGATCCCGGAGGAAGCAGAGATCACTGATTTCTTTTTCGATTTCGATACTGGAGTGGTGACTATAGAGGCAAAGAATCCAGGGGCGATAATCGGAAAAGGCGGTCAACTGCTCAATGACATCAAAAAGGATTCCGGTTGGAACATTAAGCCTGTTCGTTCTCCGCCAATCCCCTCCAAGACGATATCGGATGTCAGAGGTTACATCAGGTACAGTCACGACGAGAGGGCCGAGATTCTGAAACGCATAGGCAGACGTATCGCGAGACCTGTTCTTGAAAGTGGGGAACAGTATGCAAGGGTGACCGCGCTCGGGGGGTACAGGCAGGTCGGAAGATCTGCTTCGTTATTGCAGACAAAAGAGAGTCGCATACTGATAGACTGTGGTGTGGATCCGTCCAGTGATGCGACGCCGTATTTCAATGTCCCAGAAATGCAGCCCCTCAAGGACATCGATGCGGTCGTGATAACACATGCGCATATGGACCATTGCGGTCTGCTTCCCGCGTTGTACAAATACGGATACGATGGGCCAGTCTATTGCACGCCTCCTACAAGGGATCTTATGGCAATGTTGCAACTTGATTTTATCAAACTTGTTTACGGCGAGGCGAAGAAGGCGCCATTCGAGGCATCCAATGTAAGGAACGAGATACTTCACGTAATCCCGATAGGATATGAGAAGACGACCGACATATCTCCGGATGTTCGTTTGACATTCTACAATTCCGGTCATATACTGGGCTCATCCATTGCACATTTCAACATAGGCAACGGATTCCATAATGTCGCATTCACCGGCGATACTAAATTTGAAAAGACGTGGTTGTTCAATCAAGCGAATAATAAATTTATCCGTTTGGAATCGATGATCATCGAATCGACATACGGTGGGCACACGGATATGCAGCCCAGTCGTTTGGATGCATCTGCAGAGATGCACGATCTGCTTCAGCAGGCGACAGAAAAGGGCGGAAAGGTTTTGATACCAGTGTTCGCGGTAGGAAGGTCTCAGGAGGTAATGCTCGTAATAGAAGAATTGATGCGTACCGGACGTCTTCCGCAGATACCTGTCTATCTGGACGGTATGATATGGGAAGCAACTGCGATTCACACAGCATACCCTGAATATCTGAACAGTCAACTCAAGACGCAGATTTTCCAACAGAACGAAAATCCTTTTTTGTCTCCGATATTTCATCGTGTGGAGACTGCTGCGATGAGAGAGGAGATATGTCATTCGTCTGAATCGTGTATAGTTCTCGCTACAAGCGGAATGATGACAGGCGGGCCTGTGATGGAGTACTTCAAGGAATGGGCGGACAACCCTCTCAATTGGTTGTTGTTCGTAGGTTACCAAAGCGAGAGTTCTCTGGGGCGTACGATACAGAGGGGGCGCAAGCAGATCTCTCTAAACGACAGAGGAAAGCAGATTGATCTGGATATCAAGATAAACATCGAGACCGTCGATGGGTTTTCTGGACATTCAGATCGTAAACAGCTGATGAAGTACATCTCCTTGCTCGAACCAAAGCCTTCAAAGATTATCGTCGGGCATGGTGAGGATCGGAAATGCACTGATTTCGCATCATCGATCTATCAAAAATACAGGATCGAGACAAAAGCCCCTCAGAATCTGGAAACGATTCGACTAAGGTAGTTTGTAAACGGTTTTGAAAACGATTTAATTCTTCTTTTCACACTCGCAACCGCAGCCACATCCGGATTCTTCTTCGTCGCCCAGAAGGTATTTGATATGCGCAAGTTCATGGCAGACGGTATCGAGTACAAGCATCAAAGATCCGTCAATGATGAAATTGCATTTTCTGCAATCTCCATCTGTGCAGGTCAGACCGTTGAGTTTGCAATGCATCCGGTCTGCGTCTAGATATGCGGTTCTGGCCTCAACATTGGATACATCTATTTCATCCATGACACGGGCTATCAACACATCATTTATAAAGCGAACCGTATGGGATTCTTTCCGTTGGGACGGAAAGGAAGAGGTTTACCAGTTTTGGGCCCTGAGCTCAAAATAGGATTGGGAGTGTTTGCAGACAGGGCAGACCTCTGGTGCTTTCTCTGCGACGTGTATATAACCGCAATTGCGACATTTCCATACGGCGACTTTGTCTTTTTCGAAAACAGTACAATTTTCAATGTTCTTCAAAAGTGCCAGATACCTCTCTTCATGTGTTTTCTCAACACCTCCGACACCTTCGAATGCTTTTGCGATTTCGATAAAACCCTCTTCTCTAGCGTCCTTCGCCATTTGGGCGTACATTTGGCTCCATTCGAATTTCTCCCCTTTGGCAGCATCCTTCAGATTGTCAACGGTCTTCGGTATGCATCCGTCATGAAGTGCCTTGAACCAGAGTTTTGCATGCTCTGCTTCATTCCCTGAAGTCTCAAGGAATATTTCCGAAATTTGCTCATAGCCTTCTTTTTTTGCCTGTGAAGCGTAATAAGCATATTTCGTTCTGGCCTGACTCTCGCCTGCGAACGCTGTCAGGAGATTCGCTTCAGTTTTTGATCCTTTAAGGTCCACCATCTTCATTCCTCTCGATTCACATTATCTTTTGTGATATATTAGACTATCCTGAACGGGGATTAATATCGAAAATACTTTATTTTTTGAATCTGGAAAAAAATCCTTTTTTTTCCTGGCCGTCCCTGAATTTGTCCTTTTCAAGTTTCTTAAGGGCGGTTGTAGCTCTTAGATTGGAAGGATCCAATTCTACGACCTTCTCGAGCTGTCTTCTGCCCTCAGTGTAGTTTTTCAGGTCGTTGACCAAAAGAATGGCGTAATTGAGACGGTAACCGGGATTCGACGGTTTCAGAAGAATCGCCTTTTGATAATATTCAGAAGCTTTGTTGAAATCGGCGAGCTGCATTTTGCAGAACACAGCGTAACTGTTCATCAGATCTGCATCCTCCTGACAGTTTTCAACAAGATATTTGTAGTGAAGGTCAGCTTCCTTTGCACTAGTCTTCTCATTTTTCAGAACGGTCACCAGTGCTTTTCTTGCGTCGTAATTATCGGGTTCGAGATCGAGTATGATGTTTAATTGCAGTAGACCGTAATCCTTCCTTTTGAGGTCGAATATCGATATCTCAGCCAAAAGCATCCTCGGTCCAGTGTTGTGCGGGTCGGTCCTCAGGTAATTTTCCAAAGTATCGACCGCTCCCTCAGCATTACCGCTTTCTCTTTGGTTTTTTGCTTTGCTGACGGCTTCGTACTCTGGATTCGGCATAATCGTAAATGATAGTCATGGATAATAATTTTAGGCCGTTGTATGTATACAATCCCATGTCCAAGATCTATTATGCCGGTCCTTTGTTTTGTCAGGCTGAATGCGAATACAATTCGAAACTGTGCGATCTCATGAGAAGAGACGGCTTCGATGTGTTTCTTCCACAGGAACAGCCTACTGTGGATCAGCTGTTCCGTGGTACGGACATGTGTCTTGATAAAATAATGGCCGAGGTTTTCCAGAGAGACATAAATGAGATTGATGAATGTGATGCGTTGTTCTTTCTGATGGATGGGAGGGTTCCCGACGAGGGTGCCTGTTTCGAATTAGGCTACGCCTATGCCAAGGGCAAGAAATGTTTTGCACTGAAAACCGATGTACGAACATCGGAGGATGGTGCCGACAACGCGATGCTCACAAGTTCGTTAAATGGGAATATAGCCAAGGATGTGCAGTCCCTATTGGAAATGCTCCATGTGTCTCTATCGTAGACGATGAGGGATCCGATGGATCGGTCGCGGTTCTATGCTCGATGTTTGTGTCATCTACGGTGGAGAGTAGGTGCGATCGAAACAGCATGGAACTTCGGCATGTCTGTTAAGGAGACCATCCGTTTCATCATCGTCACCATGATTTCTGTCCAATGAGGATGAGATGCGGGGTGCTGTTGTGTATGGCACTATCAAACGTTTTCTTTCAAACTGAACGACAGATTGCGATTCGGCTATGAAATCCGGATCAGACATCTGTTCGGTCTTTCTTCTGTTCTCTGTATCTGTCCAGGATACCGTCGATAAGACCTTTGTGATAGTTATTGACGTAGATAAAAGTGAAGAGCACCGACATAAGTCCCATGAAAACGATATATCCTGCATATGTTAGTACAACGCGCTCATAGTCGTTGCCGGTGAAAGCCAACATTGCGATCAGGAATATAAGTATGGCGACTGCGAAGAAACCTCTGTAGAGTGTCTTTTTCATTCCAGTCCAAAGGTAGTAGTCACGCGCCTGACTCTTTATTTTTGCACCGGTATCCTTGGTGATGTGCCATGGCACAACCAATACAGGTATGAAAACAGAAAGTAGCATTGCAATCAGAATCATCTCAGTGAACGTCATCTGGTCTATGAATATAGGATTCAGGAAAAGGTATGAACAGAGAATTATTCCGAGGGCGAATATGTTCAGGGATATCGATAACAAAAGGTTTATGCGTGACTTTTCGTCATAATTCAGAGGTTCCAATTCAACGGAATGGATGTCGATAATCTTCGGTACCTTATACATCCAGAGGGTGAATTTTCCAATATTACGGTCAGTGCCGTCGTTTTTCAATTTCTCCATTGATCTGTATACGCGGACTATGTATACTCTAAAATATGCAACGACTACCGATATTACGCCATGTGACGCAAATATCGCGACGATCATAAGGGTATACAATCTCCCGATCAGAATCATTACGTCATGCAAGTGATCGTCGGTAACAACAAAAATTCTGCTTGTCAGAAGGTCGGGAAATATGAAATATCCAAAATAATAGAGGGCGAAACCGAGTACAATCGGTGTTAAAGCAAAAATCAATGTGCACATCCGGGGGTTGAACACACTTCTGTCACATCTGATCGCAGATATAATTCCAAGACAAATGAATCCGATTCCGAATGTGGTGCACAAGGTTATGAGAAAATCCGCGAGCGAATTCTCTTCGGAAAGGATAAAATAGAGCAACGCTGCAATCAAGCAAGTGACAACTGAATAGGGAAAGATTTTGATGATCCTGCCATCTGCATTGTCATGTCTGATCCGGTCATCGTTCAGATTTCTGATGTCATTTGACACGTAGCTCATCGACATCACAATCAATACTCTCCTTATTTAATGATGCGTGATGTGGGCAAGTTATATCTATCCGTCATGAAATGAATGAACGATGACCGAACAGAGCGGTTTGAAAAACAGAGGCCGTACCAGTGCAGATGTAGATGAGAGACGCTGTGCGGTGCAACGGTTCACCGATACGAGGTTGGAGACGATCGCAGATTATGGATTCGATCCCGAGATCGCTTCGAAAAATATCGAGAACATGATCGGTGTGACACAGATACCCTTAGGTTTTGCAGGGCCGGTCTTGATAAACGGAGACAATGCACAAGGCTCATTTCTTGTGCCGATGGCGACAACAGAAGGTGCTCTGATAGCCTCAGTCTCACGCGGTATGTCTGTGATATCCGCATCTGGCGGTTCCAGGGTCAAGGTCTTTGAAGATGTCATGACCCGGGCGCCCGTTTTTCGCGTCGAAGGAATAGATCATTCGGTCAAAGTCATACATTGGATATCGGAGAACACTGCTGCGATCGATGCAGCTGCTTCGGCCACCACCAAACATGGGAAATTGATGGATATCGAGGCTTTCCCCAACGGGAGGAGTCTGCATCTAAGATTCTCTTTCATGACAGGCGATGCAATGGGTATGAACATGGCCGCTATCGCCTCAGAATCCATATGCAAGCTCATAGAGGAGAAGACCGGAGCGGTGTTGATCTCCGTATCAGGGAACATGTGTACCGACAAGAAACCCGCGATGATCAATGTGATCAGAGGTCGTGGAAAGACCGTCATCGCGGAAATCAATATACCCCGCAATATCGTTGAGGAAAAATTGCACACAAGTGTCGAATCAATTGTGGATCTGAACGTACGCAAAAACCTTGTTGGAAGCGCGATGGCCGGGAGTTTGGGCTTCAATGGCCATGTGGCGAATATGGTGGCTGCACTGTACATAGCGACAGGGCAGGATCCTGCACAGGTGGTAGAGGCAAGCACCGCTATGACATCATGCGAGAACGTCGACGGCAATCTATACATTGCTGTCAGAATGCCGTCCGTCGAAGTAGGCACGGTTGGCGGGGGTACAAAACTGCCAACGCAGTCCGAGGCATTGAACATGATCGGTTGCAAGGGAGAGGGCAAGGCGCGTAAACTTGCGGAGATCGTCGCAGTTACCGTGTTGGCGGGAGAACTGTCGTTACTCGGGGCGCAGTCCGCGGGTCAACTTGTGAAAGCGCATAAGGAACTCGGACGTTAATCGAGTTCCAGATTCGCCTTTTCATGCAGTTTCCTTTCATTTTTGGCTTTGATCAAGGCATCCGCATCAAGGAAGATCTCTCTAACATCGCTTCCTTCCGTGAATGTCTCGATGAAAATACCATCGGGGGAAACAAATTTGCTTCTGCCTGCAAGATTTATGCCCGGATCATTGCCGGTCATGTTGTCCAACATTATGTATATCGAATTTTCTACAGCTCTGGCAGGGAGTATTTTTTCAATATGATCCATCTGCTTCTCCGTGAGTGCAGAGATACAGATTACGATATCTGCACCATTCTCAGCGTAATATCTGAACAGCTCTGGAGAGTAAAGTTCCTGGCCCATCGCCAAACCGATTGTGAGTCCCTTGTACTCAACCATAGTTGGTTTGTTGCCCGGAGTGAAAACCTCTTTCTCATCAAACACACCGTCACGGCTGAGTACAGTCTTCTGGTGTTCAGTGATCTCGTTGCCGTCGATGAAAAGCAGAGTGTTGTAATTCTTTTCGTCATATATTCTTGCGCATCCGCAGACTATGGCACAGTTTCTCTTCACAGAGAGGTCCTTGAGTTTATTTACCACGGCGGCATCGATTTTTGATGCCTGCTGTCTTTCTATCTCCTTCACGTAACCGCAACATGACATCTCAGGATACACGAAAATGTCGGAATCCACATTGTTTATCCGCATTCTCGCCTTGAAGAAATTGCTCACGGGGTCGTCGATCATTCCCCTGGCCTGCACCATCGTAATCTTCATGAGTATTGAAACGGATTGGTTTGATATTTAACCTTCGCCCGGAGTTTGAAAACTATGGTCCAACTCTTAAGATTGACTCGAGGTTTCATCTCCATATTCCGACGGATCTGTATCATACGTGAGAACAGTCCTGATGCGGATTCGTCTCGCATCACAAATCTGCCGCGCACAAAATCCTTAATACACTTCGGGCATACGAGCAGTCATGCCTGTCATTAATTTCGACTATGATGACCTGTGTTCTATGCTCGGCAAGAAGGTTCCAAGGAAAACGCTCATTGAGAGGATTCCCATGATCGGCGCCGATATGCACGATACGGAAGGCGATGTCGACGAGATGTCCGTGGAATTTTTCCCAGATCGTCCTGACCTTTATTCCGTTGAAGGATTGGCGAGAGGGATGAGGGCATTCCTAGACATAGATCAGGGGATCAAAGAGTACAATATCGAGGAAACGGATATCGAGGTGTTCGTCGATGAAAGCGTTAAGGATGTAAGGCCGTATTTCCGCTGTGCGGTCGTTTTCGACGTTCCCATGGACGAAAAGGTCCTGAAATCGATAATGGCGGTTCAAGAGAAGTTGCATGTCACCATTGGCAGGAAGAGGTCGAAACTTGCTATCGGCGTCCATGATCTCGATAAAGTCGTTCCGCCATTCACATACAAAGCGGTCGGACCCCATGATGTAAAGTTTGTTCCGCTGTCGAAAACGGAAAAATGGGATCTCGACGAAATATTGCAAAAGCATGAGAAAGGTGTAGATTATGCTCATTTGCTGGAAGGATTCAGTGAATATCCCTTGATAACAGATGCGAACGGGGATGTGCTTTCATTCCCGCCGATAATCAACGGTGCTCTAACCACTGTGACGACAGAGACAAGAAATCTTTTTATCGATGTCACAGGGAACGAGATCAAGGCTGTCAAAGGCGCACTGGACATACTTGTGACCGCGATGGCCGAACGCGGAGGAAGTATCGGATCCGTCATAATGCACGACGGAGGGGAGATATTCACATCCCCCGATCTCTCGACGACCAGTTGGGACTTTTCGGTCGAGGAATGCGAAAAGTTCCTTGGCGTCTTATTGGGGGCGGAGACGATCGTGAATTCTTTGCGCAGGATGGGTCTTGATGCATTGGCTGAAGGGGATACGGTCTATGTGGAGGTCCCCTCGACAAGATTGGATATCATGCACAAAGTGGATCTGTATGAGGATGTTGCTACCGGATATGGTTTCGAAAGATTCGGAAACAAACATCCAGTCACACAGACAAGCGGAAAGGTAAGCGATGCAACGAGTTTTTCGGACACAGTGAGGGATATCATGATCGGTCTGGGATTTACAGAGGCCATGACGCTTACTCTGAGTTCCCAGAGGGATGAGTTCGAGTTATCCGAATTGCCCAGAAAAGACGTCGTCACGGTGTCGAATCCGATAACGGAAGAACATACGTGTCTCCGTTCGTCACTGATGCCCAGTCTGATGAGGATTCTCAGACGTAACAAACATCGTGATCTTCCTCAGAGATTATTCGAAGTAGGCGATGTGGTGGTCGACTGCAAGAGGGAACGCCATCTCTGCGGTGTCGTCATGAACTCTAGGACATCGTTCACCGAGGTAAAGTCGTATACAGAATCCGTGCTGAGGGAACTGAAGGCAGAGTATACGTTGAGACCCTCTGACTACAGAACATTCATAGAAGGGAGGGGGGCGGATATAATCACTGATGGGAGCACCATCGGATATTTCGGAGAGGTCTCTCCCACGGTCATAGTCGATTTCGATATTACACATCCCGTGATCATGTTCGAGATCGATCTTCAACCGTTCATCGAGAGCATGGCGGGAAAATTATTCTGATGACAGAAATGAAGGTAGGTGACAAGTTTCCTGATTTCAAACTTCTGGATGAGAACGGGGAGCAGTTCGATTCCGCGATGCTCATTGGCGTAAGATATGTCATATATTTTTACGAAGGGGACAACGATGAAGAAGGTATCAGGGAGACATTGGATTTCAACAGTATCTATCCGAAGTTAATGTTGCGTAACGTCCCCGTAATAGGGGTCAGTGGCGATGATGTGGTCTCACATCAGAGGTTCATCCTCAGCAACGGCCTGAAGATCAAATTGCTTGCAGATACCGATCATGATTTAACGGAGAAGGTCTGCATCCATGGAGAAAAGGGAGTGACGTCGATCATCAACAAGGAGGGCATGGTAGAGGCCATCTGGTATGATACGTACACGGAAGGACATACCGATCGTGTCTACGAGAGGATAAGATCAATCATGAAAGTGTGAGTTCATCTTTTTCATGATTGCTGAGGCATCTCCGATGATGCTTATGTCTGCTATCTCATGGATAGGAGCGTCTGGATCGTTATTGATCGCAACCACCTTGTCCGCGTGTACACCTGTTCTGTGTTGTACCGAACCTGATATACCGAAGGCCAGATACAGTTTGGGAGATACGTTTCTACCGGATTGTCCCACCTGTCTAGAATGGGGAAACCATCCTTTTTCGACGAGTGCACGGGAGCACGATACCTTGGCTCCGAGATGTAAAGCCAACTCTTCAGCTTCCTTTATCGTCGAAATGTCCTTTATTCCGTTTCCCAATGATATCAGGATATCGGCATCGCCGATGTCGACGAATTTCTCGTTTTCATATTCGACATCGATGATGTGTTTCAATTTTGAAGGAGTGAACGGACGGTTTATCGCGGTACCCTTCCGTTCTACGTGAGGTTTGGGAGTGCCGAACGTTCCGGGACGCACGGTGGCCATTTGAGGGAATCCGTTACATGAGATCGTTGCAATGATATTCCCTCCGAATGCGGGTCTTGTCATCATAAGCAATCTTCCTTCCGATTCGAGAGCCGTACAGTCAGCCGTCAGTCCCGTATGCAGCATCGCGGCGGTCAGCGGGGCAACCTCTCTTCCCTTAGGGGTTCCACACATGAGTATCGTCGCGGGTCTGATCCTATCGGCCAAGTCGGCGATCGCCTCTGCATAAGCTTCAGGATGGTAGACTTCTAGGTCTCTGTTCCTTATGTGATAGAGGGAATCGACGCCGTATGAGAAAAGCTCGTCATACAGCGGTCTAACGTCATTATTACCGAAAATGACTGCAAAGAGTCTGTCGTCGTCGAGTTCTCTAGCCTTGCCGGTTATTTCGGGCACAGATCTGTGAAGGCGTAGATTTTCACCATCTAGAACCGTTTCCGCCCAGATCAATGTTCCCGATGCGGTATCCTGATTTATGTCGTATTGCGACAGTATACCCGGAGGCAACCTGTTCGGGTCACTGCAGTTTCCGCTGGAACACGAACCATTGCAATCGCTCATCTTATTCCCTCCGCCAAGGAGATCAGATATTTCGCTGCCGTATCCGGATCGGAGCCGTCGATGATCTTGTTTTCAGTCTTATTTGGTATCGCCGTCCTGGACTTTACAACCTTCGTGTGCGACCCATTGATCCCAACCGAGAAGGCACCAAGACCCAAATCCACTCTGTTACGTGTTTGGATGGTTTTTTTTCTGGCCTCAAGGTAGTCATGAATGCTAGGTAATCCCTGATCAAGCAGGACATTTCCGGAAACCGATATGACTGCAGGAGACCGAATATCGATCCATCTCGTCTCCCTGTCATAGTTCTGAGATACGACGAGTCTGCCACCATCGATTCTGAAATCATTCACGTAGCTTGCAAGTTCAGCACCCAGCATTACTGACAATTCTGCCGGAACCTGTGCCGTGTCACCGTCAATCGCCTGCATTCCGCAGAATATGACATCATATTCCAGCTCATTTCTGACAAATGTTGAAAGTACCTTTGCGGTCGCCCATGTGTCAGAACCTGCAAAGCTCTTATCGTTCAGGATGAATGCCTCATCCGCACCGTGCTCCAAACATGTCATGAGCGCTTCTCTGGCCTGTGACGGCCCCATGGTCACAGCGGTTATCTTACCGCCGATCATTTTTCTGATTTTAACAGCCATTTTCAGAGCGATCAAACTGGATGGATCCACTATCGCCGGGACGCCTTCCCGCTGAAGGATCCCGTTCTCATCGATCTCCACCAGAGACACATCCGGCACCTGCTTTATCATCACAAGCATCTTCACGGGATCACCCCAACATGTTCCCAGGGCATAAGATGTCATCGGGATCGAAATATCTTTTCAGGGCCCTCATCTCCTCCAGATCTTTCTCGTTGTACATCATTCTGAGATACTGTTTTTTGATCTTGCCGATACCGTGTTCGGCGGACGGCGAACCACCGAGTTCCACAGCTTTAACGGCAAACGTGATGCCGATACTTTTTGCTTTTTCAAAATCATCCATGTTTTTCAGAATGATCTCGACATGAGGATGATCGTTGCCCATATGTCCGAATATCACATATTCGAGACCGTTCTTCTTCAACTCTTGGCTATAGTAATCCATCATCTCCTTGGATCTGTTCTCGGGAACCGACATGTCCGTTCCGTACTTGTGTATGTCCGGCATGTCGTTCTTCAACGATGCCACATAGGCAAATATCGCTTGTGGTACCGCATGTCTGAATCTGAACATTCTATCTCTGTCTCTTTTACTGGAGCTGCACCAGCTTTTCTTCGCAGATCCGTCATATTTTTCTGCGATATGGATCACAGCATCGTAGGCGTCTTTCAAAACATCGCTGTCCGCAAGGTCAAAGAAAACCGCAGAGCCCGCATCTTCCGGGGGAGAGAGCATGGAAGGGTCCTCAGAGAAGCAGTCCCTTATGAGTTGGATTGAGTTGCAATCAAAATATTCAAGGAATTCGGGGGATATCTCTTCTCGATGTCTGATTTCGGAGATGAATCGTAAGGCAGAGTCATCGTCGGGGAAGAACATGATATTAGATACCAAAGGGTGCCATTCGGTCACTCTGACATCGATGGAAGAGAATATGCCGAGTAATCCCTCGCTTCCGATGAACAGATCGATCAGGTCCATATTGTCTTTCGAGAACAGTCCTGTGGAGTTCTTCACCGATGTATTGTAGTTATAGGATGGAACGTCAAACTCAAGGTGTATGCCGTTTATGACTACATCGAAATGCCTTCCGTTGGCATAGTATTTTCCACGTGGGATCTCGATCGCGGTCCCGTCGTGAAGGATGATCTCAAGTCCACGGATCCAGTTGCGCGTAGGTCCATATTTCAATGTTCTGGGCCCGGATGCATTAGTTGCGGTATTACCTCCCAGGGAACTTTCCGTCTCGGTCGGATCCACAGGATAGAAATATTTTTTCGGGTCGTTTTTGAATTTTTTCAGGGCACCTTCAGTGATATCTGTGAGTCCATTGATATGTTTGGACAGCAACATCTCGCTGAGTTGTCTCACTGTAACGCATGGTTCGACGCGAACAAAGTAGCCGTCGTCGTATCCTATGCCGATGATATGGTTCATCCTTTCAAGGGAAAGGATCTTTCCACCAGCGGGGACCGCACCGCCGCAAACACCGGTACGCATGGCACTGATGGTAAGATGGGAGTTTTCAGAGTCGGTGGATCTCACGATCTCGCGGATCTCTTGTTTGTTTTTCGGAAAATAAATCTCTTCGGCGGTACCCCTCATCTTCGATTCGTCAATGAGATAATTCGAGTCGGGACGGATGGGGAGTGGCTGTATCATACTTCATCCCATATCCTGGGCAGCATGGCTGCAATTACGGATTGTTCTGTAAGTTCCTTCCGGTCGAGAAGTCCTTTGCTAAGCACACCGATGGCTCCTTCGGATCTGCCTCTGTAATCATTCGTGTATATCTCACCCATTGCTTTTCCGACTGTACGACCTTCACGTATAAGCTTCGCCACTCTGTCGGGATATCTGAATCCTGGACCCATACCTACCGTCATCTTACCTTCCCTGTCCATGATGACGCAGTGCTGTATATCGTAAAGGCCATCATACATCTCGAAGACGCCCGCTTCTATCCCGACAGAGAGATCATGATTTCCCAATGCGGATCTGGCCCTGTTTTTAGCACCATTTACAGTCTCTTCTTCAAAAGGTTGTTCTGGCACATTACTTTTTACATTTACAGCGGTGATCCTGGCATCTCCGTAGATGCGTTCCATAACGGACCTCACTGCCTCGATTTTAACTGGATTCATGGAACCTACTGCTATGTCGATTATATCGGAATTACCCTTTCTGCCGTATCTCCCGGAGAGTATATCCGAAGAGCAGATCGAAGTGTTTTTGTCATTCTTCATCATCGGTACTACGGAGAGTTCTAAAGGCCTCATTCCATTTCCGATCCTGTACTCATTTACCCTCTTTCCATTCTCAAAGGTATCCTCGGAGACCACGAGGGTGTCGATCGGAGCCATTATTTCTTTCGGACCGTAGATGTCATCTATCTGGAAGATCTTCCATTTTCCGTTTTTTTTCGAAAGATATTCCTCTAAAACCTTTTTTCTGATATAGAAGGGATTCAGAAGATTCCTATTTTCACCGGCCATAAGATCAGAAGTTATGCCTATGTAAACATCATCCGATATGGAAAACGCTCTGTCTATGAGCGTCTTGTGACCGTCATGCAGAACGTTAAATGTACCGGCGACTGCTGCTTTCATAGATAACCATAGGCTGCTATTCCGATGATCATGAGTGCCACAGCCGCAGCCCATATTATCAGAAGCTTACGTTTACTGGATTTCAGTTCGGCGGTCTTCTTAGTCTTACAGGCATCGCTGCAATACCTGCCTTCGCCGACGAACGCTCTTCCACAGACATAGCAATGCCTGTGTTGCGGAATCCTCTCGATTGCCTCAGCCATGTTGTCTACGACTATAATTATCGAGGATTAAAACACTTCGGTCGTCAAACGGGATTCTTCTGGCGGTCGATCTCGTTGAGGACGACGATCATGCAATGATCTGCATGAAGACTCAGTGGGCCAAGGCAGATTTTGTCGTAACTGAATGCGGACATTGTCTCCTCCTCCTCATCTGTTGGATCTCTGTCATCGCCCAGGATGAAACAGGGATTGTCTGGGAATCGATATTCACGTGCATCAGTGCCGTTCTCTCTCAGGTATATGAATCTGCATTTGTCCGAGAGTTCAGACATTACATCGGAGAATGTTTTTCTTGACACGTATATTCCAGGGGATGATGGGACCTCTTCGTTTTCTATCTTTTTCAAAAGTGCATTTCTTATGAGTGATGCGGTGCTTCTTTCATCGGGATTCAGATATCTCAGTTCCTCCCCTAGCAATCTGATCGTCTTGGGTGCGTCGTTTCCTCCTTCGAGGATGAGGAACAATTCGACATCCTTTCTGAGGTCATGACTGAGGAAGAATGCAGAATTTATGCATCTTACGAGTATGTCCATCCGTCCGGCGCCACCTGCGATATCATCCAGTCTGAAATCTCCCGTCGTATATGCACGGTGTCCGAGTACTATAAATCGGATCAAGTGATCACTCTGAATCGAGATCGGACATTCCCATCTGTTTCATCATCTGCTTGCGCATCTTGCGATTGCCCATGACGCCTTTGATGGTCTTCTTACTCTGGTTATATTGTTTCAGTAGTTCTCTGACGGCATGGACTGACGTTCCTGAACCTGATGCGATTCTCTGTACGCGTGAAGCTTTTATCAGAGATGGGTCGTCTTTTTCCTCGTCAGTCATGGAGTCCATGATACAACGGAATTTTTGAAGTTTCCTTTGTGATTCCTCATAGTCTATCTTATCCTCCATTCTGCTCATCCCCGGGATCATTGACATCACCTTTTGCAACGGCCCCATCTTATTGATAGCAGCCATCTGCTGGTACATGTCCTTCAGTGTGAACTTGCCTGACATGACATTCCTGCTGGCCGTTTCGATTTCCTCATTGCCCTCCAACTCTTCTTTCGCAATGTCCATCAGAGAGGATAGATCGCCCATCCCCAGCAATCTGGATATGAATTTGTTGGCATCGAATGGTTCCAGGTCTCGTATATGCTCCCCGGTACCTATGCAAACGATCCTGGCTTTTGTTTTGGTGACGGCACTTATTGCTCCACCGCCTTTCGCGGTTCCGTCCATCTTGGTGAGTATGACACCTGTCACACCCACCGCATTATGGAAGGCCTCTGCCTGAGGTCCGGCCTGTTGGCCGACCTGCGAATCGAGAACAAGGAATCTTTCGTCGGGCTTTGTGATATCGGCAATATCCTTTATCTCCTGGATGAGCTCATCCTCAAGTGCATGACGTCCAGAGGTATCTATGATTATGATCTTCTTGTCCTTGAAGTGGGCCATGCCTCTCTTTGCAATTTCTGCGGCATTTTTCTCGCCTGGTTCGCCGTATACATCAGCACCTACCTTCTCACCAAGTTGACACAGTTGATCGTATGCAGCAGGTCTGTATACGTCGCACGCTACCAGTCCGACTCTGAACCCTTTTTTTGTGAAAAGCTGAGCCAATTTACCAGTGGTCGTTGTTTTACCCTGACCATAGAGACCCACCATCATTATGGTCTGCGGACCGATCTTCAGGCCCTCTCCGTTGTCGAGAAGTTCTACCAGTTCATGGTAGATAATCTCAACGACATATTCTTTAGGACTCTTTCCTGCAGGTGGTTTCTCGTTGAGCGCTCTCTCCTGTATCTTCTTCGTTAGATCGAGTACCAGCTGAACATTGACATCGGCCTGTAGCAGTGCACGCTGCAGGTCCTTGACTACATCCTTGATAAGCTGTTCATCCACGGATGTGGCACCTGTGATGCGGCCGATCGCATTTCTCAGAGATTTTCCCAATCCTTCCAGAACCATGTAGACCGAATTGTACAATGCGGATATCTGTAATAAAGATTTGTGAGAATTACGGGAAGAGGCTAGCCAGTCAGAAGGGATGGGATGCACTCTACAGAACTAGCCTTTTTTTCCCGGTCCGTCCATTGATTAGTAGGTATTTAAACCTTGTCAATACCCTGATTTCAGTAGCGAAGTATAAAAGGACATACTATTAGTTAAGCCGTCAGCAAAAATATAAAAGGTGAAACATCCGCGATACATAACCGCGGTGTAAAGGTGTTTGGAATGTCCGTATCTCAGAGATATCCGGACTTCTGGAGGGCCATGAGGTCTTCGGTGCTGAGTTTGTCTCCGCCTTTGAAACGGGCAAAGATGTCATCAGCGGCCTTCTTGGACTCTGCATCGGTCTTTCTTTTGCGGACGACCCTCTGCTTGTTCCTGATGGCCATGACGTCCTTGTCGGTCTCGTGGTAGGATTTGATCTGCTCTATGTGCTTCTTATGTTCTTCATCGGCAGCTTTCTTGCATTCGATGAATTTTGCCTGAGCTTCATCAGCCTGTTTTCTGAGCGCATCAGCCTGTTCGTAGAAAGCGATCATCTGGTCGTGCTCGGCCTGCGCTTTCTCTGCAAATTCAGAAACGAGTTTGTGATACTTCTCAGCTTCAGCTTTGCTCTCTCTGAGCTCGGCAGATTTGATACGGATGTCATCGCCCTGCTCTTGCGACTTTTCAATATCCCTTATCTGAGTGTCTATCTCTTTCAGTCTCTTGATGAGCCCCTCTTCCTCTTTTTTCTTGAGGACCTGGGTCTGTTGTCTGTTTTCAAGATCGGAGAATTCCTTCTTCAGTTGCCTAATCGAGGGCTGGCTTCTGTCTGGTGCAGGTTGATCCTTTTTCAATGCATGGTATTCCTCGGTGAGAACAGTGACCTTCTGGTTACACTCGTCCCTGAGAACCTTCGACTCCCTGACCTTCTGGTTAAGGGCATCGCGCTCCTCTCTGTGTTTACCTGCCTCCTCGACAAGTTCGCGTACCTGTGCATTCAATGCGTCTCTCTTGGAGACCCACTCTTTCGTCTGCTTGTTCAGGTCGTCCCTAAGACGCCTGTGTTTGTCAGCATCGCTGTTCAGAGCGTTGCGCTTCTGTTCCAGTTCTTCCAGGTTCTCAGGAGTTACCACCGGTGTGACCTCTTCGTCGGCGACGGGTTCTTCGGCAGTTTCTTCGTCTGCTTCGGATGTCTCCTCTGTGACTTCTTCGACTTTCGTCTCTTCAGTCTCTACGGTCTCGATGGGAACCTCTGTTGTATTTTCCTCGGACGACTCCAACTGTTGAATTTCTTCCTCCGCAAATTCTACCATAATAATTCCACACTCGTTATTCGCACGCGCCGAAGTTATAGTCTCGGCATACTACATTCCGTGCATAACAGTTTCATTTATAAAGATTACGTCAGACACGGTTTGAATCGGGATGGTTAACCGTGTTATGTAATCTTCGTCTGGACATTCTTCTATCATGGTTGCTGTCGTATGTCGTCTGTCAATCGTTTTGTATGCAGATATGCGATACGGCGTTCATCGTAACATTCGACATTTCCCGTGAGAGATTGTTTTTATAATGAGAATCAATCACAACAGGTGATAAAGATGAGTAACCTCTGCCCTTTGGATTACAGGTACGGACGCAAGGAGATGAAAGCCATCTTCTATGAGGAAAGCCGTCTTCAGTATCAGATGGATGTCGAAGCGGCGTTGGCCAGGGCACATGCCTCACTGGGCACGATCCCCTGGAATGATGCAAAGGAGATCTCACGCATAGCCAATCTTGACATCGTTAAGATGGAAAGGGTGAAGGAGATCGAGAATGATACCAGGCACGATCTCATGGCCATGGTAAGGGCGATGACAGAACAGTGCGGAGGAGATGCAGGGAAATACGTGCATTACGGTGCGACATCCAACGATATCGTGGACACGGCGTCTGCACTTCAGATCAAAGCTGCCCTGGAGCTGATACAAGAGGATGTGGATTCATTTCTATACACATTGGCGAAACTGGCCAAAACTGAGAGGAACACTTTGGAGATCGGAAGGACGCATGCGCAGTTCGCCATTCCAATAACGTTCGGATTCAAGATCTCCGGTTATATCGCAGAGATGCTCAGACACAGGGAAAGATTGGAGCAGATCAAACCGAGGGCATGTGCTGGAAAGATGGCCGGAGCCGTCGGAACCGGAGCGGCACTCGGAGTTAAGTTCTTCAAAATCCAGGATGCGGTGATGAAGGATCTCGGACTAACTTATGAACCTGCAGCGACGCAGGTCGTTGGAAGGGACAGGTATACAGAACTGGTATGTCTGGTCGCGAACATAGCGACGTCTTTGGAGAGATACGGTACCGAGATCAGGAATCTTCAGAGATCGGAGATAGCCGAGGTGGCCGAGCCGTTCGACGTGAAAAAGCAGGTGGGTAGTTCGACGATGGCACAAAAGAGAAATCCGATGATGTCGGAGAATGTCTGCGGGCTTGCTAGGATAGTGAGATCCATGGTCACGCCGACATTTGAGAGTCAGATCCTTTGGCACGAAAGGGATCTTTCTAATTCAAGTGCCGAGAGATTTGTGCTTCCGCATACGTTTGTACTTCTCGACGAGATGTTCTATAAGATGGAGCAGGTCTTCGGTGGTCTTACCGTGAACAGGGATAGGATGATAAAAAACATCGAATCTTCCAAAGGTCTGGTCATGGCCGAATCTCTGATGATGAGGATGACAGAGAAAGGCATCGGAAGACAGGATGCTCATGAGATGATCCGCGAATCCTCGATGATCGCAGAGGACGAGGATCGGCAGTTGAGGGATGTCATCCTGGAGAGGTCCGACCTCAGGGACCTTATGACCGAAGAGGAGATCCGTGACGCTATGGACCCGGTTAACTATACCGGCAGTTCCAAGGAGATCGTCGACAATATGGTATCGGAGGTCGGAAGAGTCCTCGGGAGAAAGGTGTGATCATGTTGTCCTGTTCGAAAAAGAGACAGATGAGGAACGCGTCGACCATAGGTCTCGCGATAGGGTTCTTCATGTTCATGCTGTTCTATTCGGTCACTGACAGTCTGGTGTCGCTCGCAATCATTCCGGTTACGGGCGCGATCGGTGCCGCCCAGGCATATCTTGCGCCTGATTATGACCAAAAAGAATAGATTCAAAGTAGTTTTGAACCGGCGTCCGGTCCAGGAGCGACCGAATATACCTCGGTGATCCTCATCTTCACGAGGTTTTTCGCCGGGAGTTCCTTCCTTTTGTTATGTGCTATGTCGACGGCCTTTTCGTAATCGGCACCCGTGTTCTCGATCTTCAGGGAACCCTTGACCTGATATGAACCTGTTCCGTCGGGATTCCATATCACAAAGGATGCCATCGGATTCTCTTTCATGTTGGCAAGCGTTTTCTTCATATAGTTGTCGATTATCCAGACCGTCTCATTGTCCGGTTGGAGGAAGAGCATCCCCACAGGCACGACGTTCGGCACGCCTGCCTTGGATGCGGTTGCAAGCATGAATATTTTCATTTTTCTCATTTCGCTGATCATCTTGTCATCAAGTTTTACCATCTGTTCACTTCCTATTGTTTCTAATATGTTTGTCCGAATACCATTTCATCACTCGAGGATTGGAATTTTTTGACTATACTCTGTTCCTTCCACCATTTTCCCAAACCGAGATAATCCCCCGCATCCGTCATCTGTATGGCCATGAGTGCGAAGATGTAGATCAGGTGTTCATCCAAGATTGGGTTGTTGGAATACGGTGTCACCAGGGGGAACAGCGAGATGTACATGAAGAAAAAGAGAAGCGCTCCAGCGGCTGTGAAGATCTTCATTCCTATGCCGAGTATCAGGGTCAGACCTATGAGCAGGAAGGCGATCATTATGACCACATCCAGGATGTTCGAGTAATTCACCAAGAATTAGAAGTGTCGTTCGCATATTCAAAGAATCCGTGGGTCGGAGAGCCGCCGTCGATCATACCTGCTCCTGTTTTAGTTGCATGGCCTAGACCGAACATTTTGTCAAGGAACGCCCAGAGCAGCATGAATCCAAGCATTATGCGGATTATCGCCAATGGCAACACTGCGCCCTGTGATTTTACAGACTCAATAAACTTCATGGATCAGAATTTATTAGCGGGCTTTAATACGTTTGTATGAAACGTTTATATCTGATGTCACAATCTGCAGTCATCCAATGGGCAAGTAGATCAGCCCGGTAGATCGCTGCCTTCGCAAGGCAGAAGTCGCGTGTTCGAATCACGCCTTGTCCACTTTCCGATTCAGGCCGAATCCAAACGGCGGATTGTTTTCTGTCCGCGGTGAAAGATTTAGGTTCCCTGTGTATTTCGATCCGCCATAATGTGTTTTCTGTTGTGGGACTCTTCGAAGCCTTCGTTGGTGTTGTGTTCACGGACGGTTATTGATCCTATGTCAAAGTGCGTCCATACCGTTAACAGTGTCTATGGCGATACTCAATAATGAATCGGATATAGAGAATCCGTTTGTGATGGAATTCTAAGACGGGGTACTCCAAATAAATCTGCGTCGTCTGTGGATGAACGGCATGACGGTCTTGATTTTAAAGTCAATCCGATATCGTAGATCGCAGTCGAGATTGGTCATCGGCCACGCATATCATATCCTTTTCCTTCTCTAAGTCCGGCCATTTTAAATTCAGTCATCCAGGTTTGACTGCCTGGTGTTCAAACCGATGCTCAACAATCCAGTGAGCTGCATTATAGGTATTATGACCGAGTCTGCTGGTGCTGTTGCTTTCCGATACACGGTTAACAATGTCTTCGGACGGATTAATATCTATCTGCACCACCGTTCACATCGCGAAATTGATCTGTAAACGGTGCAGATATGAAGATCGAGGCCACCAGAGAGTCAATAAGAATATTTTCCAGTCTGATTGTCCAATTCTCTTTGTCATTTTAATGTTCAATCACAATCGTTTCCGTAGTGTTGCCCCATACTTTTGTCCCGCCAGGGAGTATTTTTGAGCCAACTCCTATGATCAATTCTAAATTTTCGTGGCCCGATGGTGACAGCGTATTCGTCGATCCGAACTCAACCTCTATGTATCCTTTCCCACCGCCGGTCGGTTCCTGTGACGACGCTACTTCAACACGGCCATATTCACCTAGGTGATCCAAAGTATGAACGTAGGCTGTGGAATCGTCCTCGAACCTGTAGTCGCAAAACACCGATGAAACACCGAGATGTTCCATTGAGTAAGTTACGCCTCCGAAGTCCTGGTCGCCTATAAAAAGTTCAGCTATGACTTTTACTTTAAGATCACCATTTGAATTGATAATAAAAACGGTACCGTCTGTATATGTGCCTGTTCCCTCGTCGACAATGTTAAACGATTTAACGTCAACGACATCTTCGTTTATATCGGTCACCGTCGTGTCATCGGAGTTGTATAGCAAGAGCAATGTAACGAAAGTTATACATATGACAGCCACAAATAGGCACGTTAACACTGTTTTTTTCTCATTTTCTAAATCTTTCATCTCCCTTCATCAATCAAGCAGTATTTCGACCGAAATCTGATTGGTTAGGATAGAAATGACATCAATACTATTTAATTGGATGTTTAATCCAATTCGACGTCAAAAACGATGACTGACACATCTAATAATCATACCAGTTGAAACTGTTTAAGTTACGGTCAAAAATTAAATTCTTTCTTCGGTCTTTTCCATGAAGTTGTTGAAATGGTCGTACTTTTAAGGCCAAAGAAGCATTTCACGGCACTGGTGTCAAAAGTACTCTTTGAACATGTTTTTGTTCGACATATCGAAATCAAATCACTGCGCTTTTATGCGTGGTTAATTAGAAAATCTAACACAGTATCGCCCAGGAAAAGTGGCCGATGAATAACGTATACAAACGGCAGATTCGGGTAGTATGCGCTTCAATGTTGTTCAATAAAAAGGTTTGGTTTTGGAGTTTTCCAGTTCCTGATCAGATTCACTGGCTTTCACATTCGTCATGATGCATATGCTCGCGACAGACGGTACCTGTGGTCACAAGGTCGCCATTGAGATATCTCTTTGCGACCGTTTCGGCGTCACCGACAGCCCCCACTATGACCTCTATTCCACTTTCGTTGAACATATTTATCGCAGTCTCACCCATTCCGCCCGATATTATCACGTCCGCTCCATGTTCTTTCAAAAATGTCGGAAGGAAGTTAGGACGATGACCCGGATAGTCGATGATCCGTGTGTCGGTTATCTTGCCATCCTTGGTTTCGTATATCCTGTACGATTCACAGTGTCCGAAATGTTCGGTCACATTCTTTCCGTCGCATGCTATGGCTATTTTCATTTTCAGCTCCCCCTTTGTCTTTTTTTCATCATATCAAAAGTCATCGTTTTGAATCATTCATAATTCCATTACAGTCCCTGTTGTCAGGATATTCACCCGGTCTCCTAAGACGGTCTTCATATGCTCATATGCGGTTGTTCCCGTACAATGGCAGGTAAGGTACAGTGACCCTGTTTCCGACAGTCTTTTAGCCAGGCAGTCGATCTTCGAGAGTCCCTCTTCATCATCGGATAGTTTATGAAGATGTAGTCCTCCTACAACGGTGTCTGGGTATTTTCCGAGGATTTCCTTGGCCTTTTTTACGATGTTTTCTATACCACGATGTGCGCATCCTACGATAAGGGCCGTTTTGTCATTCTCACAGATGAGAAGATTCTGTTCGTGTTGGAAATCGTCGTGAAGAATGTTTTCGTTCACTCTCATGAAAAGATTCCGGTTGTTTCGAGACGGTGGATATTCGTTTTCGAAATCGCAGAAAAGCAGGATATTTTCCGATACCTTCGTCCTACCGTTCGTGAGTACGATACGTTTATCGGTCATGAGTTCCTGGTCGATACCTATGTCGGCGTAATCACCGTCGGATCTCAGTGACAGATGCGGTTCGAATGCCCTTCTCTGTATGTACACAGGGGCGTGCTCGTTAATTCTCAGGAACGTTCTCAGACCACCTCCGTGGTCATAATGTCCGTGAGATATGACGGCTGAACCGACCTTCGACAGATCTATACCCATGGTCTCCGCGTTGCGGACGAACATATCGCTCTGTCCGGTATCGAAAAGTATGGTGTCTCCATTCGACTCTATGTATAAGCTCAGTCCGTGTTCTCCAGCAGGTCCGCCGTATTCTGAACTATCATCCACAAGGACACGTATTCTCATTTTTCATCTCCTGTTCATGATGTTCATCACGTTTTCAAACACGGACCTTATAGCATCTCCTGCCGGGCATTTCTCATCTGCTAACGTAAGTCCCTTGTTTACGATTCTTACAGCTTCCGGGTCGAAAGGTATCTCTCCGGTGTAAGGGACATCCATCTGCAGGCAACGGTCTCTTATCTGTTCGGTCATCTTCTGATTCGTATCAGCCTTATTGACGCATACCGTTATATCGGACCCCAGTCTCCTGGCGGTGTCGAGTATCCTATCCATATCGCTGATTCCAGATAGAGAGGGTTCCGTTACGATCAGTATCATATCGACTCCGGTGATGGAGGCTATCACAGGACAGCCTATGCCTGGGGATCCATCTATCACTGCCAGGGATGCGTTGTCAGATGCCTTTATCATCTGTTTCTTGACTTCGGTGACCAAAAGACCGGTGGTGCCGTTACCCATTTTCAGCTGGGCCGTGGAAAATATTCCTTTTTCAGGATCCGAGAGGAGTCGAAGTTCTCCGGCAACCGATGGGTGCATCTCTATAGCACCGACGGGGCATATTCTTTCACAGAGTCCGCATCCCTCGCAGGCGCGGGGATCTATGTGCATCTTCTTTCCTGAGATCACAGCCTCGAATCGGCAGATCTCCAAGCAAGATCCGCAATGGGTACAAAGTCCGGCATCTATGAAGGCTTTGGGCAGGCCGTAATAATCTTTTCTCTCAGTCTCACCTTTGTAATCCATAACCAGATGTAGATTTGGCGCGTCTACATCGCAGTCTGCGCACGCCTTCGCTTCGGAAAGGCGTATTATGGCACTGGCCAATGTGGTCTTTCCGGTTCCGCCCTTGCCGCTGAGTATCAGAAGTTGCTTCATATCGATACACACTCCGTTATGTGGTCGTATATATCTTTGAACATCTGGAAGAATCTGCCGTTCTCCCTCGATGCGATTTTGCCCTCCGAATTCAAAATTCCAAGTTCGTGATCAAAAGGTATCTTGCCCAGTATAGGGAGACAGTTCCTATGACAATACTCCTCTGAGGGATCCTTCTCTCCGTCGAGACGTTTATTAAGTATCACTCCGAACGGCTTGTCGAATGTACGGACAAGTTCGACTATCATCTCAAGGTTATGAGTTCCGAATATTGTGGGTTCGGACACCAATACACAGAATTCTGCATCGCGAATACTTTCCATTACGGTGCAAGAACTTCCTGGCGGACAATCGATGAATATCCTTTCTTGTCCCGATTCTGAGATCTTTTTCATGAGTTTACGTATTATCGGCAATCCTGCGGCCTCTCCCACGTTCATTCTCCCGGTATGTATGGTCACTTCTCCAGAGCGGCCGCTTTCCACGACACCTACGGTCCTGGGATGCTCTGTTATGGCATTCAACGGACATATCAGCGAACATCCCCCGCAGGAGTGACATACATCTTCGAACACAATTAGGTGTTCTCCGGAATGTGCCAGAGCATGGAATTTACAGAACCTCACACATTCTTTACATCCGTTGCATATATTCGGGTCGGCACTCGGTACGAGAACAGATACGATCTCAGGACGAACATCCTCGGGTTTGAAGAAAAGATATCCATTGGGTTCTTCGACGTCGCAGTCCACGTATGTTGATGGTGTGGCGACGGCTGCAAGATTTACGGACAACATAGTTTTTCCGGTTCCGCCCTTGCCGCTGAGAACCGCTATCTTCATCTTAGTTCTCTCCGTGATGACGTCCCTCATGGATGGTATCTAATTCAGAGAGATCCCCTTCTAGGAATGCGTGTATGTTACTGATTGCCGGTCCGGGTATCGTTCGGAATACCGCAATCCCGGTTTTTTTGAGAACGGAGTAAGCATTATTGCCACATCTCGGTGTCAATAGAGTATTTGCACCGGAATCGACTATCGCCTGTGCAGCTTCTATCCCTGCGCCGGAAGGGCTGTTCGACGCAGGATTTTGAAAGAATTCGGACGATTCTGTATTCGTGTCATAAAGCATAAAATACGGTGTTCTACCGAGCGACTGACATATGTCTGTGTTCTCTTGTTCCTTTTCGACTGGTAATATTATCTTCATTCAATCCCTCCTTGTTCCAAAACCAAAATCCGAATCCTTCGATATTCCGTCTGTTTTTTTTCCACAGTTACGTCTGCACATACCACGTCCGCAACAACCCTCGGTATACATATCACAGACACGGTAGCGACCTCCATCTATGATCAATGGGGTACCTTCAACAATAGATTCTGCAATTTTCCGTCTGGCTTTAGCGTATATATCCTGAACAGTGGTACGCGAGATCTCCATGCGACCTGCGCATTCTTCCTGGGTCATTCCCATAAGGTCTATCAGACGCACAGATTCATATTCTTCGATCGTCAGATATACGGATTTGGATTTCTCTGGGTTCCTATCTAAC
>JBAYAO010000003.1:0-35838 GCA_041669745.1 Candidatus Methanomethylophilaceae archaeon
CGGCTGTCAATACCAGTTTGAAGGCGGTTCCGACGAGTACAGCTATGAATATCGATGCTAAACTGATCGCAACGGTCTCTTTTGCACCGACCTCTTTCCACATCGCCACAATAGTCGCGGCACACGGCATGTAGATAGCCATCACAACACCGAAGACGACGAACTGCTCGGGTGTCATGAAATCCGCAAGCGAAGCGAATCCCTCGGATGCCGCAAGTATGACAAGCATCCCATAAGCCATCTCTTTCCTCAGTATACCCACGAGGAACGCGATGATCACGATCGCAGGAAGTCCGAGCATTCCGACTGTGATGAAAGACAAGGGCTCCACTATCACATTCAACGCATTGTACTGCAGAAGAACCTCGATAACGATGCTGCCTATTATCAGCAGGGGAACGGCTATCATGAAAAAATCCTTTGTTCTGGTCCACATCTTGTACAGAACATTGCTCAACTTCGGTATCGCGAAATCTGGGAGTTCTATCGCAAGATTGGACGGTTCGTATTTCATGATCTTGTTCAGCAGTAGGCCGATCGATATCCCGAGCAACATCAGCACGAAGAATATCAGAAGCGAGTAGAACAGCCCTGCAAAGGCACCGGTTGTACCGAAGATGATGGCGATCTGAGCCGAGCATGGAACCGCCATAACTATCATCGTGATGAGTATCATCCTTTCTCTTTTTGACTTGATTGTCCTTGTGGCCATGATGGCCGGTACATTGCATCCGAGCCCGACCATCATAGGGATGAAACCTCCGCCGTGAAGACCTAGTTTATTCAAGGACCTGTCAAGCAGCACGACCGCCCTTGGCAAATACCCTGAATCCTCGAGAAAACCCAGAATTATGTAAAAGACCATTATGTACGGTATGATAAGACCGAGTATCGCCCTGAAGCTCTGATCCATGCCGCGAAAGACCGCCTCCAGTACCTCATTCCCAAGTGATATACCAAAATCGACAATCGCTGTCCCTATGACAACATCGTAAGCGTATTCGACCAATTCTGCCAAATACGAACCGAGGAAAATGATGCATGAGAAGATCAAGACTATGACGCCCACCAATATGGGGATGCCAGTAAGCGGTGCAACCGTCATATCAGAGAGACGCTCCCCGCGCGACATTTTTCTCTCCGTAGGTTTCATCGCATTTTGAGTGAGCACATGCGCTTCTCCGTACCTGTCACGCGCAATATGGACATTGATAGGTTCTCCGTGATGTCTGAAGAACTCCTCATTCATCTCCTCGATCCCGATCCTGGCATCATCAGGGATGTCGTCCGTGAAGGCGTTCAGCCCTTCCAGGAGTTTTATTCGCTTTCCCCAGTCGTACCTCTTTCCTGGACCCAGCATTATACCCAGTTTTTCCACGCAGTCGATTATATGACTGTCGTATTTCACACGCATATCCGAGACTTTGGCACCTCCGCGCGTGATAGTGTCGACGAGTACATCTATCCCTTCTCCAGTTTTTGCCGAGACCGGTATTACTGTAACACCAAGCATATCTGAGAGTTTTTCAGCATCTATATCGAAATTCTTCCTGGCAGCATCGATCTTATTCAATGCAACTATCACCGGAAAACCGAGTTCGATGACCTCGAAACAAAGAACGAGACTCCCCTCCAGGTCCGTGGCATCGGCAACGATAACAACGATATCGTTCGAATCGTCGCTCAGCATATCGACAACCACCCTTTCGTCGGGAGAGTTTGTGGAGAGCGAATACGTACCCGGCAGGTCATGGATATGAACGGTGATTCCGTTCTTTATCACCGATGCCTCTTTGAATTCGACCGTGGTCCCCGCATAATTGGAAGATATTACGCCTACACCGGTGATTCGCGCAAAGAGATTGGATTTTCCCACATTCGGCTGCCCTATTAGGGCGACCTGGCAGGTCCCATCCATCTATTTCCTCCCAACATCAACGAATACGAGAGACGATAGACCCTTGTCCAAAGCAATGATGGAATTACCTATTCTTACTATCCACGGACCCTTGGAGGATACTTTGCTGTCAATTGTGACCTCCCTTCCCGGGACGAATCCCATGGATATCAGTTTTCTCATCCTGTCCGGTTCTTCACAGATCAAATGTGATATAACTCCGAAATCACCGACCTTCATATCGGATATGGTGAACGTGGAATCCGCTGAATCGGTCATACCATTACATGGATCACTGCACGTTTCACAATCAGAATCGACCTTGGCACCGATCATGCGACACATCTTGTTTGCGGAATCGTTCGACATCGAGTGCTCGAAAGCACAGGCTTCGTTATGGGCACTGTTATGATCCATGTCCAAAACATCAACGAGGAATCTTTCCACGATGTGGTGTTTTCTCCTAAGATTCTTTGCTTGCCGCAGACCATTCTCGGTAAGCGACACACCTTTGTATTTCTCGTATTCGACCAGACCCTCTTTGGAGAGCACTTTCAGCATCTCGCTCACACTGGCAGGAGAGATGTTCATGTACGACGAGAGCTCTGTGGTCTTTACCACACCCTCGCCTTCGGTCAATCTCAGGATATTGATTAGATAGTCCTCACGATTGCCAGTAGTCATAATTTTGGGATTTCGTCTTTACTATATATACATTAGGAGAGCCTAAATAAAGAGTTTTCGACGTTATCCGTCCTATTTGATTTCTTCTCTCTCCTTTCTTATCCTTTCTGCCTCAGCAGCTTTTCTTCGAGCCTCGGCATCCTTCCTTTTTTGTTCCTCTATCTTCCTGGTCTCCTCGTTGATGCGTCTTCTCTCTTCTTCACCGGTGTTTTTTCTGGATTCTATATCGTTTTTATACTCTTCGATAAGCTTCAAGCTGTCCTCTATTCCCTTGAACAGCCCCAGTGAGTCTCCGGTCGGTGTGAATTTTCCATCCGCATACTCGTTCCAGTAGTACTCTCCTATGTCGGAGGTGCTGAGGTTGATCTTCACTTCTTCATCCCTGATCTTCTTGTTGATCGCACTTATCTCGGAACTCTCTTGCTGCTTGCTTCCGAAAGTCTTGATCTTATTGTCCATCTTATCTAGCAGACCCATGGCTTCCACCTATGTTCGACCATTAACAATCGAATTTATAAGCTTAAGGGTAAAAAGAAGAAAGGGACAATGTCCCCGATATTCAATCGACCAGTTTGCGGTATGCATACGCGGGTTCGCCATCATTGAAACAGTAGTGGATCTTGGTGAAATCTTTCTTCAACGATTTCACGTCACCTTTGACCTTGTCAGGACCCTCCCCTTTGCAGACACGCGCGATAAGCGATGCGATCTCTTTCATCTCACTCTCTTTCATCCCGATTCGGGTGAGTTCCTGAACACCCAATCTGAGACCGGATGGCTTGACCGCACTCTCATCCCATGGCAACATGTTCTTGTTGCATATCAGATTCGCATCTTCAAGTTTCTGGGCTATCTCTTTTCCGCCGCCGAATTGTTTTACGTCAACAGCGATCGCATGGGACCTCGTGAATCCGAGATCGGGACAAAGTACAGGAACACCCAGTTCGTAAAGGGCCTGACCGAGGGCACGGGAATTCTTGCACGCTTGCGTGGCATATTCCTGTCCGAACACCTTCATCTCGGCCAATGTTATGGCCAATGCTGCCATTGCATGGAGATGATGACTCGATGTGACCCCGGGGAACACGGCTTTTTGGATGTCCTTCTCCTGTTGTTCCGTGAGATCGTTACCCAGAAGCATACCGTGGTTAGGCCCCGGGAATGTCTTGTGGGTACTTGATGAGATGATGTTGACTCCTTCTCTGAGAGGGTCCTGGAAACGACCGCCGGCGATAAGGCCGAGTACATGCGCAGCGTCATACCATACTGTGCAACCTATCTCGTTGAACGTATCCTGCAACTCTTTGAGCGGTGGAGGGAAAAGGAACACCGAAAGACCGAATTGAGCAACTTTGGGTCTGACGTCCTTGAGAAGTTTTATGGTACCATCGACATCCAAATTCATATCTTCCACATTGAAAGGATAGTTCACGGACTTCACATCCCTTTGTCCGAATGCCCCGAACTTCTGCGTTGAGATGTGCGCACCCTGTGCGAGCGCACAGGTTGTTATGGTATCCCCAGGTTTTGCAAATGCAAAAAGAACAGCCATGTTGGCCACGGTTCCCGAGATGGGTCTGACATCCGCGAATTGAGATTTGAAAAGGTCTCTTGCGAGTTCCAATGCCTTGATCTCGACCTTGTCCACGTAGATGTTGCCCTGATAGTAGCGCTTCCCCGGAAGACCTTCAGCATACCTGTCGGCAAAATCTGATATCAACATCTCCTTCGCGAGAGGACTCATCAGATTTTCAGAGGCAATCATCGGAATACACTCTTCAAACCACTTGTTATGAGCCATCACGTTCTCCCTGATGTAACGTGCATCTTCGTTCATAGTAGTCGGACTCATGTAACCACGTGACATTAAAATACTATTCGCGAGGAACCACAAAAAAGACGCACGACTAAACTGCCGTGCCTCTAATCTTCCTCTATCTGATCCTGAATTTCAACGACAGCTTCATTTTCGGTTGGATCCGCCTTTCCTAAGAACGCCAGGTAGAGTGATACAAAATCACCGAGAAGGATACACCTGAGACATTTCTCCAATACGGCGATGCCCTCGACATAGAACAGACACACCTCCAGACCTCTGTCCATCAGCATTGCCAGGGAGGTATCCGTCATGTATTTCAGCATCTCGGTGGCATTGTCATCATAGAGTATGACTGGCGTGAACCTTTCCGATACCAGATCCTCGGTCCAACCGACTATCTCGTTGTGATTGAATTCCGGGATGGTGCCACAAAATGCAATCATCTTCGAATTCTCGTTGATCTGAGATTTCCACCTCATTGCGGCGGACCTCATGTTATAGAGACTGTAGATCACGGGTACCTTGCCAAAGAGGGTCTTTGCCATCTGCATCGCAATGTTGTCATCGTTATTGATGATCGAGTCCCTCAAAATCTTTAGTTTCTCCACTATCCCGATTATTACATCTTTGAACCCACAAAGCCCCATCTTTTCGAGAATTACACCGAGATAGCCTATCATGTAGCCCAATGTACCGCGGGAAATCAGACCCCGTGGCATCCTGAAAAGCGTATTCCCGTTCTTTTCGCATAACGCCGCAAGGGTCCCTCCCGAAGTTATGCAGATTATCGTACATTTTCTTTTCAATGCATCCTTGTAAGCTTCCAGCGTCTCCTTGGTTTCACCGGAATAGCTTATCATGATGACCGTGGTACACTCGTCCACCCATTTCGGGAACTCGATGCCTCTAACCACGGTTATCAGTACATTTGAGAATCCGTCAGAGAAATCGGAGATGATGTCGCCTGCCATGGCGGAAGCACCCATTCCGCAGATACAGATCTTATTTGCCTTCTGTACATCGGGGATCTCAGTGTTGACAGCCGATTCGATCTGTTCGGGAAACGAAACGACATGATTGTACATGTCGGAGCCCGCAATCTCGCTGATCCTCTCCTTCAAATCGATACGCCTGCCGTGATGGTCAGAACTTTTCTATGTATAAAAAGGAGTTCCCGGTCGATTTCAAAATAGCGAATGTTCCTACCACGAACGACATTCACAACCTTTTTCTTAGTAGTTCAACAAGGTTATTTTTATACCGTTCCTTACTGGACTCGAAGTGGAGATACAATGAGCATCGAAAAGACATTGGAGGACGTCAGGAACGGAAAGATGGTCCTTGTCTATGACTTCGACCACAGGGAAAAAGAGACCGACATGACCATCGGATCGGAATTCGTAACCCATGAAACACTCAGGGAGATGAGGAAACATGCTGGCGGACTCGTGTGTACGACCACACCGTACAGGGTTGCCAAAAGATTGGGGCTCCCATTCATGTCGGATGTTTTCTGGGATGACGCCGACAAGTATCCTTTACTCGGGAAAATGGCCCCGACAGACATCCCGTATGATAATACAAAATCATCCTTCGGAATCACAATAAATCATCGTAAGACCTATACGGGCATCACCGACAATGACCGGGCTCTTACGATCAGAGAGTACACGAAGACTATTTTCCAGGACAAATCCGCCGAAGATATAAGCAAAGACCTGAGCGCCAATTTCAGATCGCCAGGCCACGTTCATCTTCTCAACACAACCGACAGGATATTGGAATCGAGAAGGGGACATACCGAATTGTGTACCGCATTGATGATCATGGCAGGTGTTAAACCCTCCGCCACCATCTGCGAAATGATGGGTGACGACGGAAATTCAGGAAAAAAAGAGGACTCCATAGCATACGCAGAGAAGAATGGACTCTCCTTCATCACAGGTGACGAGATCATTAAAGCCTGGAACGAGTTTAAGGAAAACAGGGAGTGAAGTCTTGGTCAGGGTCATGGCGTCAGGCGTCTTTGATATAATCCATACCGGGCATATATCATACCTTGAGCAGGCCAAGGCGATGGGTGATGAACTTTACGTCGTGGTTGCCTGCGACGACACTGTGCGGATGAAGAAGCACGAGCCCATAACCCCTGAATCAATGAGACTGAGGATTGTGAACGCACTGAAACCCGTTGACCGTGCGGTGTTGGGAAAAAGCGGCGGGGATCTTTTCTCCATCCTCAAAGACGTTGAACCGGACATAATAGTGCTTGGATACGATCAGGGCTTTGACGAGAAGGACCTTCAGAAGAATCTCGACGATCGAGGATTCCACATCGAGGTGGTACGCGCGACCGAGTGCGGTGATGATCTGACGGCTACCAGGAAGATAATCCAGAAGATCGTAAAGAGGGACGGGGGAAAGAGACAATGAAGATCATCGGAATCGCCGATACCACTTTCGCAAGATATGATATGGGCCGTGCTGCGATCGACGAATTGGAACGCACAGGCACCGGTTTTGAAATTCTGAGATGCACGGTACCAGGCATAAAAGACCTTCCGGTCGCATGTAAAAAACTCATCGAAGAACAGAACTGCGACCTTGTGATGGCCTTGGGGATGCCTGGACCCAAAGACAAGGACAAGATGTGCGCGCATGAAGCTTCCACCGGACTCATCAGAGCCCAATTGATGACGAACGTGCACATAATAGAGGTGTTCGTCCATGAGGATGAGGCCGATGATGATAAAACGCTTGCTTTCTTGGCAGATAAGCGCGCAAGAGAACACGCGATCAATGCGTATGACCTACTTTTCCGTCCGGAGAGTCTTACGAGACGTGCCGGAACGGGATTGAGACAGGGATTCGCAGATGCAGGACCAATAAAACGGTAGTGATTGACATGAAGAAATATAAAATCGGAATGGTAGCAGCAGAGTTCAATTTTGATATCACCTCGATGATGATCGAGAGGGCGAAAGCCGAAGCGGACTTCCTCGGCGTAGAGATCGCAAGGACCATCATGGTCCCGGGTGTATTCGATATGCCTCTTGCAATCAAACATCTCATCACCGATGAGAAGATCGATGCGGTGATCACGCTCGGCGCGGTAATCAAAGGCGAAACGAAACATGACGAGGTCATCATCGCACAGGCCGCAAGGAAGATTGCGGACATGTCACTGGAATATGACAAACCGGTCGCATTCGGGATTACCGGACCTGACATGACACAGCTTCAGGCCGTTGACCGTATCGAAAAGGGCCGCGATGCAGTGGATACAGTGGTCAAGATGCTGCAGAGACTGGAAAAAGAATGATATCCTCCAGGAAAAATCTCCAGATCGCCGAGTCATGACACTCGGCGACCATCATTGATGTTTGAGCATGAAATGCTCAAGTTTGTCGTATGCTTCCGCGAGAATTTCCACCTTCGGAAGAGTGATCGTTCTGAAATGGCCCGCACCGAATTCCTCGCAGAATCCGGAACCGTTCACCAATACGACACCTTCCGATTTCATAAGATCCAAAACGAACTCTTTGTCCGTCTTCCAATCCGTCAGCTCGACCTTCGGGAACATGTAGAATGCGCCCTCCGTCCTATTGGTCGTGATCCCTGGAATCTCATTAAGTCTCTTGTATGAGAACTCTGCCCTCTCTCCGAGTCTGCGATTCATGTCCACGATATAGTCCTGAGGGCCCTGAAGAGAGGCCTTTGCAGCCCATTGACACGGAACGTTCGGACAGATGCGCGCACGGCACTGTTTCATCAATCCTTCGAATATGTCATCCAAGAGTCCTGTCTCATCCATGAAATAACCATATCCCATCCTCCAACCCGGCATCAGATTGACCTTTGAGAATCCATTGAGTATTATCCTCGGAACATCCGAAGGCAATCTTGACATGGAATAGTATGGCAATCCGAAAGTGATCTTGTCATATATCTCGTCCGATATTATAGGAATTTGGAACTCTGCCGCGATATCTCCGATCTGACGGAGCGACTTCTCTGAGAATATCGCTCCCGTCGGATTGTTGGGATTTATGACGACGATCGCTTTAGTCCTGTCGCTGATACGTGCACGCAACATATCGATGTCGGGTTCCCAGTTCTCTTTTTCTATCAATCTGTACGGAACGACCTTGCCGTCAAAGAATTTTATGTACTGCGCATATGCCGGATATCCGGGACCCGGAATCAGGACCTCATCACCTGGCTCAAGAAAAGCACCCATTAGAAGGCTTATTCCCTCTCCGACCCCGCTCGTGACGAATACCTTATCCGATGTTATACGAACGCCGTGCTTCTCGTATTCCCTTTGAACTATCGCCTCTCTGAATTCCAAACTGCCCTGCGAATCGCCATAGCCGTTGTCCACACGATCAACCGCCTCTCTGAGCGCGGCTTTGAAGTATTCGGGCGTTTCAAAATCCCACTTGTTGGGGTCACCGATGTTCAAACGAATCATTTTCTGACCGGCTTTTGCAAGCTCATCTGCGGGAACTGAGATCTCTCTTATGGCATAATTCATCTCAATAGAACGCTTGGAAGCCTGTATCCGTTTTTGCATGTTATCGAGACCCTTTATGTGAACAGCATATTTATAGGGAATTATCTGGAGAGGGCGGTGAAGTTTTAAATAAGCGCTTTCTGTCAGTGTGGCAATGGCAGCCGTGAGATTGGGAAAGAATCATCTTCGCTGGTGTATGAATTGCAACCTTCCTATCATGGAATCTAAAAACTGTTCCGTCTGCGGCAAAGAAACGATCGAGGTCGAGGTCACACCTCCAGGTGACGTAAGGCCTGCTTTCAAGCACGATATCGACCTCATAAAATCCCTTGCCGACAAACAGTTCGGTGAATATTCCGGAGATGCTCTTCTCCCTGAAGGACATGTAGTCCTTTTGAACAAGGCGCCGTCCCTTGACAGAATGGACGAGATCGTCGTTGACGGCAAAACAGTTGCCTCCATACGATACGACTTGGGGAAAGGCTGGACCCTCCTGAATCGTATGCAGAGTGCGATGCGCATCTCCAAGACCATGACTAAAGGATTCGTGATCTGCGATCCTTCTGCAGTACCGTTCGTACAGGAAAGTAAAAATCTTATGGCACCTGGCGTTATCGGCGCTCACCCCAACGTAAAGAACGGCGATGAGGTCGTGATCATAACGGCGGATCACAATGCCATTGCAACAGGGATTGCGAGAATGTCTGCAACCGAAATGGTCGAGGGACAAAGAGGATTGGCTGTCAAGACCAAATGGGTAAAACCTGAAGAACCCATGGTATCTGACAAAAAGACCACCTGGAAGGACGTTATCGATGCAAATAGAGAAATCATCGATAAGAGACGGGATGAGGCCGTTGAATTCATCAGGAAGAGCATCAGCAGATACGATGTGCCCGCCATAGTCTCATTTTCCGGCGGAAAGGACAGCTTGGCAACCCTGCTGCTGACACTGGATGCGGGTCTTAGACTTCCTGTGCTCTTCGTGAACACCGGTCTCGAATTCAATGAGACCGTACAGCACGTTCACGATGTCGTCGAGAGACACGGATTACATCTCATAGAAGAAGCGGCCCCTGTCGATGCCTTCTTTGGGAATATCGTTCATTTCGGGCCCCCTGCAAAGGATTTCAGATGGTGCTGCAAGACAAATAAACTCGGACCGACGGTCGGAGCAATAACAAAGAATTTTCCGAACGGTGTGTTGTCATTTATAGGTCAAAGGAAATATGAGTCCGAGGCCAGACATGATAAACCACGCATTTGGAATAACCCCTGGACGCCTGGACAGACCGGCGCATCCCCCATCCAGAATTGGAATTCGCTCCATGTCTGGCTTTACATATTCCAAAAGGAGGAACCTTTCAATATCTGGTACACCAGAGGGTTGGATCGTATAGGCTGCTTCCTCTGTCCCGCATCCGATATGTCGGAATTGGAGATAGTTGCGGGTAGCTCCGACAGATACTCCCAATGGGACGGATACCTCGATGATTACATGAGGTCCCGCGGACTTCCGCAGGAATGGAAAGACTATGCCCTTTGGAGATGGAAGAAGGCTCCGCAGTCGATCCGTGAAGAAGTTAACAAGATCACGGGAAAGGAGATGTCGGAACTCACCAGACAGACGATTGCACCTGAAAACGGACCTTTGTTCCTGAAAGTGCAGGAAGGCTATTCACCATGTGTCATCGGCTACAGTGTCGAGGGTGCCCTTTCCAGACCCGTCGACCTCGTCAGACTTGAAAGATTCGCACACATTCTCGGAAGTCTCGTTGAACTTGATCCGGAAGGTCAATGGCTTAGCGTCGATTACATCACCGTCTACAGGGAGGGCGCGATGATCTCCAAGGCCAATGTGGAAAAAGACGCACGTTCCATGATGGATAAGATGTTCGAGATAATCATCCGTTCGGAACAGTGCGTTGGATGCAGACTCTGCGTCGCAAGATGCAAACAGAACGCTCTGTTCATAAAGGACGGAAGGGTGGAGATAGATCCCGATGAATGCATAAGATGCAGAGAATGCCTTGGACCGTGCCCCGCTGTCAATTTCAGGATAACCGAGAATGAGGACCTATGACTACATCCTCCTGAAACCGCGTCTTATCCATTCGGTTATCGCTTTGAATCCGTATCTTAACGTGGATGACATCTTACGATTGAGACTGTGCGGCACTGCATTCTTGTCCATGATCTCCCTGATGACGTCCTGCCATGTTCTGCATTCGTCCGAGACCTCGACGTAACTGGTGCCTATTCTTCTCGTGGAGTGCGCATCACTGCCCGATGTGATCGGCTTACCGACCCTTTCAGAAAGGGCCAGCGATTTTCTGTTACCGCTTTTGGTGGATCTCCCGTTCAATGCCTCGATACCGTCGAACGAATCAACGATGTTCTCTTCCCCAATTCCTGACCACCATCTGTAAGGATGCGCCGCAAACGCCACACCGCCCGCGTCGTGAATGGCATCGATGGTCTCTTCCACCCCCATGTCGCGCGGTATGTGCATACTTATGCCCAGGGCCAGAATGTGACCTTCCTTCGAAGAGACCTCCTCTCCCGGTATGACTATTATCTCGCCGTTATCCTTGACCTGCTCATAAGCTGCAAAACTGTTATGGTCCGTTATCGCCACACAACCAAGCCCCATGCTGACTGCGGCTCTGATTATATCCTCCGGCCTGGACCGGCTGTCAGTGGAAAATGTGGAATGAACGTGGAGATCTGCCTTCATCTTACGTTCGCTCCGTCCGTGATCTTTCCGTCAACAGTCGCAATGCACTGTCCGCCGTCGGAAAGGACCAACGCCACTCCGTTCTCGACCGCTGCCACGATACGTTCCGGTAAAACCTGTCCGTATCCTACGTCGGGTTTACCATCTATGTTCATTTTTCCCTCTGAAACGGTGGCGACCTTGAATACGACCTTTAGAAAATCCTTGTATTCGATACGTGAACATGTGTTGTCCAGACCAGAATCCATCTTTGTACCGTTGGGAACATCGGCAGATGGTTTCAACAGCAGTACCGTCGAACCGCCGACCTCTTCATCATCGGCTGCCAGCAACATCCCCTCGGACATAAGTCCGCGAAGTTTTGCCGGTTTGAGATTACACAGGACCAGCACTTTCCTGTTGAGCATTTCGCTTTTCGAGTAGTACGCCTTCAACCCGGCGATTATCTGTCTGTCTTCCGCATCGCCGACATCGACCTTCAGAAGGTACAATTTCTCCGCATCGGGATGATCGTCTACGGAGACTATCTTTCCCACTCTTATGTCCAGCCTCCTCAGATCCATGAGGGGCTCAGCGGTCTTACACTCCGCGGACCTATCCTTCTCGGAAACGACGGATTTTTCCTCATTCTCGTCGATGGTTTCTATCTTCTTGTATACCGGAGCCGGTTCAGACAATTTCTGTCCGTTCACGAGCGGTGATGTCAGTGATTCGTAGCCACTGCTGAGTATCGTGTCCTCTTGGCCGAGGAAACCCCATATGGTCTCCGAGGACTTTGGCATGAATGGCCAAGCCATGATCGCGAGTGCCTTGACGATCATCAGATTGGAGTACAGTGCGGAACCGCAAGCATTCCTATCGCTTTTCACCAAAGCCCATGGCTTGACTGAATCAAAGAATCTGTTGCCGAAATGCGAAAGGTCCATCACAACCTTTATCGCTTTCTTGAAATCACAGGAATCGAGATATGCTCTGTACTGTTTGAAGGAATCCTCTATCTCCCCTATGATCCTCTCCAACTCCTCATCATTTGCCGGAACCGGTACTTCTCCGAAGTTTTTCCAGGTGAAACTCAGACACCTGTGGTAGTAATTGCCCAGATCCGATACGAGCTCATTGTTCACCTTGATCTTAAGATCACCCCAGGAGAACTCTGAATCATGTGTGTCCGGCATCACTGTCGAAAGGTAGTATCTGATCACGTCCGCTTCATATCTTTCCAGTACAGAGGGTATATCGATCGCACCGCCGCGACTCTTGGAGAATTTCTCACCCTTGAACATCAGATATTCGTTGGCGGGAATATCATATGGCAGATTCAATCCGCCATAACCCATGAGGATAGAGGGCCATATGATCGAATGAAAGGGAATGTTGTCTTTTCCGAGGAAATAGTAATGCCTCACATCCGGATCTTGCCAATACCTCTTCCAAAGATCGTCATCCCCCACGATCTTCGAATATTCCTTCGATGCACTCAGGTATCCTATCACAGCATCGAACCAGACGTAGATCACTTTGGATTCCCAACCCTTCACCGGAACTGGAACGCCCCATTCCATATCTCTGGTGATGGCACGATCGTGAAGCCCGTCTTTAAGCCAATTGGTGGTGAAAGACAACACGTTCGGTCTCCACCAATCCTTGTCCCCAAGATATTTCAGCAGTCGGTCCTGGAACGCACTCAATCTCAGGAAGTAATGCTCAGTGGGCCTGATCTCCGGTTCGGTGCCACAGTTTATGCAGTGTGCCTGTTTCAGATCGCCTGTTTCGAACGTCTTTCCGCATCTATCGCACTGATCCCCCCTCACGTTCTCGGCTCCGCACGAGGGACATGTACCTTCAACGTACCTGTCAGGTAGGAATTTGCCGCATTTCACGCAGTAGTACTGCATACTCTCTTTGGTGTAGAGGTAGTCTTTCCCGAGAAGGGTGTTGAATATGTCCTGAACGACCTCGGCGTGATTCTGTGTGTGCGTCTTTGTGAACAACGAAAATTCGATCTCCATGTCCTGAATCGCTTTTTTATTGATTGCATGGAATTTTTCTGCGACCGCCTCGGGTGTCGTATTCTCCTTCTCTGCGGTTACGGTGATCGGTGTTCCGTGTTGATCCGACCCAGATACCATCAGAACTTCATTACCTAGCAATCTGTTGTACCTGTTGAAGATATCCGGCGGTAAAATCGAACCCGCAAGATGTCCCAGGTGAATAGTCCCATTGGCGTAAGGCCACGCCACACAGATTAGGATCTTTGACATGTGACCATGGGATAGCTCGCAGATATTTTAAATTATACAGGCGACGGTCATCCTTCTGCCGACCGAACTTCTGTGCGTCTGCTCATCAGTGCGTACATCACCATGAGCCCCCATATGACCATTATCACCGGACCGATGATCTCGGTTATCACTATGCCGTACCAGACCGATGTGAGTGTCCCGACCATGATCGCAAGGATATAGCATGTGGGTACTTGTAAACCGCTCCATATGACCATCGATATCAGGGACTTCACTCCCATTCCCAGCGATTCGAAGAATCCGGACGAGACGAACCCCAATGAAGTGAAAGGGAGGAATATGCAGAAAAGTCTGAGACACGATACCATCTCGTCCCTCAACGGGATTGTCGATTCCGAATAGGTGAATATCATCACTAGATAATCAGCGAACAATGCCGTCAGGACTGCGATTACGATCATCACCAAGACGGATATTTTGAGTGAGTAGTAATAAGCCGTTTTCACCTTGTCGTATCGTTTAGCCCCGTAGGCGGCGGCACAGACCGGGACGATTGCCAAACCGACAGCCATCATCGGTATCATAAGCATCTGCAACAGCCTCCACGTCGACGAGTATACCGCGACCCCGTCTATACCGCCGGTCATGATGATTATAGCATTCATCATCATAGATGCCACAGACATGAATAACATCCCGGAGGATGCAGGGATGCCGACACGGAGTATATCTGCGTCCGATTTCCTTTCGAACCTGAAACCTTTCAACCTTATATCGAGGTATGTGTTCCTCTTGATTAGGAACCAATAGAGCAGGAGCAGCAAGGAACACAGCATTGCAATAATCGTTGCCCATGCGGCTCCCGCAATACCCAGCCCAAGACCGTAATCGTATATGAAGAAGGGATCGAGGATCATATTTATGACGGCCGCGAAGATCTGGGTGATCATCGCTTTCTTTGCCGCACCTTCGGATCTGAGCAGATTGGTGATTACGACATTGAGCAGTATGAACGGAGAGAACAACACCAACGGCATAACGTAGTCGAGACACAGACCGATCGTGTCCCCAGCACCCATGGACTCCAGCAACTGCCTTTGTGTCAGGAACAGGAATACCGAGATCAGCATACTGCCTATAACGGTAAGCATGATCGCCTGTGCTGCGGTTCTGTCGGCACTTGTTTTATCACCACTTCCGATATTCTTCGAAACTGCGAAAGAGGCACCGATGCCTATTCCGTTTCCAACACTGATCATTATGAAGAACAACGGAAATATCAGTCCGACCGCCGCCATGGCATCCGAACCCAATCCGACCACCCAAAACGCATCGATGAGATTGTTGGCGGTTTCCACCATCATTGCTACTGCAATCGGAACGACCATCGTCAATATTGCCTTCTTCGGATTGCCGAGCAATATGTCCACGTCTTCGGTCGTCTGCTTTTCCGTCATATCATATCGATGGGTGTCTATCGTCGGAACTTATTTAACGATGGCGCTTTTTTGTCTCCAAGAATATTCCCTTGGTTTTCCGTCGCGTAAAGAAAACTTATAAGGAACCTCATTATAGGCGGATGCATGCGAATAGCCGCTGTCCTGCATGACAGATGTCAAATTAGGAAGTGTAACAAAGAATGTATCAATTTCTGTCCCCTCATGAGGACAGGTGTCGAGTGCATCACTATCGGTTCCGAAAGAGGAAAACCGGTGATATCGGAAGAATTATGCGCAGGATGCGGGATATGTGTCAATAAATGTCAATTCGATGCGATCAAGATCATAGGTCTGGCCGACGAACTCAAATCAGAGATGATTCATCAATACGGTGAGAATTCGTTCCGTCTGTACAGATTGCCCATACCCAAGAAAGGGATAGTCACAGGCATACTCGGCCCCAACGGTATCGGAAAAACAACCGCGATAAAGATCCTATCAGGTGCCGAGATCCCGAATCTCGGAAGATATGCCGATCCGCCATCGAAGGATGAGGTTCTCGACTACTTCGCAGGGACCGAGATGCACGAATATCTCAAATCTGTATATGAGGGCAGCGTTAGGACTGCGATCAAGCCGCAGTACGTTGACAAATTGCCATCATCTGTGAATGGTGTCGTCAGAGACCTTCTGGGCAAGGTGGAAGAGCGCATGACCGTGGACGAGGCCGCCAGAGAGTTCGACCTTACTGAGGTTCTGGACAGAGACCTCTCCAAATTATCAGGAGGCGAACTGCAACGTCTTGCGATGGCTGCAACCATGATGAAAGAAGCAGATGTCTATTTCTTCGACGAACCATCGTCATATCTCGACATATACCAGAGGATGAAGATGGCGAGGCAGATCAAAAAATTGAGCAGCGAAAAACAGGTCGTTGTCATAGAACACGACCTTGCGATTCTTGATTTCCTTGCGGACAACGTAAGTGTCGTTTATGGTTCCGAAGGCGCATACGGTGTATTCACCCTTGCACGTCAGGTAAGGACCGCCATAAATGTCTATCTTGATGGATACCTCCCCGAAGAGAACATAAGATTCCGTGACAGACCCATCGAATTCACAGCATCACCGCCAAGAAGTGACTGGAAAACTGCAAACCTGTTCGAATACGACGAAATGACCAAGGATTTCGGTGAATTCAAGCTTACAATCAAACCGGGTGCGGTCAAGATCGGCGAGTCGGTGGGCATAGTAGGCCCCAATGCCACTGGGAAGACCACTTTCGTGAAGATTCTGGCAGGCGATATAAAATCGGATTCCGGCAAATTGGACACCCTGATGAAGGTCTCGTACAAACCACAGTACATCTCTGGAGATTTCGATGGTACTGTCAGAGACCTCTTGTATTCAACGGCATATGAAGTCATGGATTCTGGCTTTTTCCAGGGGGAGGTCGTCGAACCGCTGGGCATCAAATACCTTATGGAAAAGAAGGTTGGCAACCTATCCGGCGGAGAATTGCAACGGGTAGCGATTACAGAATGTCTCTCCAAAGAGTCCGACATATACCTCTTCGATGAACCGTCCGCGTATCTGGATTCGAATCAGAGGATGGTTGCAGCAAAGACGATAAGGAGAATGATGGAGAAATCCGGAAAAAGCGGAATGATCGTCGATCACGACATCTACTTCCTGGACATGGTCTCTGATTCCATAATGGTCTTCGATGGTACGCCAGGACATGAGGGCACAGGCGAGGGTCCTTACGAAATGAGGGAAGGCATGAATAGATTCCTAAAGGCCGTGGACATCACATTCAGAAGAGATGCGGAATCCCACAGGCCCAGGATCAACAAGCCCGATTCAAGATTGGACCGGGAACAAAAATCCAAAGGCGAATACTATTACGCCCAGGGGTGAGCCGCTACAGGCATCGTTGTGATCCGTCTATCTAATTCGCCCAGCGATGATGGAGAATCGTAATCGCGACTTATTTGCGTCGGACGTCTTTTCCTGAGATGTGCGACAATCGCAAACGAATAAATATCGTGTCCACGTTGACAATTCATGCTCTCAAAGGCGGACACCCATGTCCATACCTACTATTCGGGTGTCAGCAATTACAAGGTGTTACGTTTTCCGGAATCGATTACCAGACCAGAGGATCAGGTTGACAGGGCAAGAAAGAACGGAATGAGTGTGCTGTGCATCACAGACCATGATGTCATAGCAGGAGCATTCAGAGCTGCAGAATACGGCAAAAGGTTTGATGACATCGATATCGTCGTCGGAGAGGAGATCACCTCGGCCGACGGAGAGATTCTCGGCCTTTGGCTGAACGAATGGATTCCGCCGGATCTTTCCATTGAAGAGACCATAGATAGGATACATGAGCAAGGTGGCATCGCAATCGCGCCTCATCCGTTCAGTTTTTACGTTTCCTGCCTTCAGGACAGAATCTATGATTTGGACCTGGATGGGATCGAGGTCATCAACGGCGGTCACGTGGACGATTACACCAATCGAAAAGCGCAATTGACCTTCGAGGAAAACCCCGGCAGATGGGCCCCGATCTCCGCAAGCGACGGTCATTCCACATACACCGTGGGATTCAATTGGACAGAATTCGAAGGATGCGGTGAAGCGGATCTCAGAAGGGCGATATTGGATAAGAGGACAATCCCTTGCGGTGAACCGTCCCCGGTCATTGCCCAGGTAAGATGGAGCATCGAAGTCGTAATGGGGGCCCAGAAGATGCTCGCAAAGGCGCTTCTTGGCAAACTTCCTGAAAATCCTGAAAATCCGCTCATCACAAAGATGCTGATGATCAGTTCTGGAAAGAAGATCGGCGGAATAGTCGGCGGGATGATGTACGTCATTCCACCCATACCGTTCATCGCCGCATGGCTCAGCACGACTTGGCTCAAGAAGAAATCACATGCCCTATTGGATGAATTCGAAATGAAATTCAAAGGGGACCAGTGATCGGATGTCTGCATTCAAGATCGCGTTTACCGTTCCCGAGGAATATTCTGAAAAAATGATGGACGCCATAAGCGAGACCGTCACACCTTTTTTTCCAGTATACAAGAGAGCCTATTGCATAACGAGGGTCGTAAGCACGTGGAAGCCGATGGAAGGTGCACATCCGTTCAAGGGTAGGATCGGGGAGATCGAGATCGCGGATGAACTCAAAATCGAGTTCATAATACACGAAGAGGATTTGAAGGTTGTATTGAGGACCATTGAAAGGATGCATCCTTACGAAGAACCCGCGATCGACGTGATACCCTGTCTGGAATGGAGATCAGTTCTTTAGACTGCCTCCCGCGGGTCTGTATGTATAGATGCCATCGAACGATCTCTGAAGTCGATGGATCTTCAGACTCTGTTTCCTCAGTTTCAGATCTTCCTCTGACAGCAACCCCATTCTGAAGTATGTGTCCAGCATCTCATAGGCGGTGTCATAATCCGATTCGATCCCTACGAGGATGTCTATGAATCTGTTCCTGAAGTTGATCTTCGTCGGAAGCTCTCCGCCATTCATCTTGATGTACTCTTCCGATATCGTCGGAAACAGTTTGATATTGGCGGCACATGCCGCCTTTGCATCATCATACCTCTCCGCTCCGATATACGCATCTATCAAATCCTCATTGACGAGGAATGCCTGAACATCCGTCATCTCGAGATCATATGCATCCTGACATAACATGATGGCAAATGAATAGTTCTCGTCGGCCAACGAGGCTTTTATGATACTCATGAGGAACTCCATTCCGGATGAGCCCTTTGCGTTCGGAAGGTATCTCCCGAGTCTTATCTTATCCTGATCAGAGAGTCCGGAAAACCATTTTTCAAGCCCGACGGTCTTGACCTCCGCGGGAATCCCGCCATCATCTTTTTGGGACATCCGTAATGGAACTGCAGACGGAGATAAGAAGGTATCGCGAAATCAATCCCGATCGTGACAGTGGTCGCTGCGAACCTCTTCGCGATCGGTTATCGTCTCAATTGTCCATTCATCGTATCCGACAAAGACGTGGGACCTCAGTTCACAGCTCTTACTGCAGCACCGGCATAGCAGATCCGTACACGGTTCACCCATTATGGTCAGATCTATGGAGTCGCCGAATTTCTCCTTTACGGAATCGGTGACCTCCTTGATCTCATCATACTGCATCTCAACGGTCATCTGCCTGGGGAGCATTACATGCATCTGCATCTGAAGCATTGTGCCGTATTTTATCACCCTGACGTTGTGAATGTCGATCCAATCGTCGTGCCTGTGCTCTCTCAGTGTATCCATCACCTCTCTGAGCACCGCTACATCTGCTTTGTCCATTATGGTATCCATCGATTCTTTGATCACCTTTACACCGGTGTATACGATGATAAAACCGAACAGCATCGCTATTCCGCCATCAAGCCAAGCGACATTATAGCCCATCAACAGAAGAACGTACATTATCAAAAGGCCCGATATTATGCCGACTGACGAATATGTATCGGAACATAGATGCCTGCCGCTTGCCACCAATGCCTCGGAACGATTTCTCTTCCCCTTTCTGACTGCTGTCCTGCCGACCGCGAAATTCACGGCTGCAGCGAATGCCACAAGGATAAGACCGACATCCAGATCGCTTATCTCAGCGGGATTTATCAGATTATTTACAGCTTCGACGATTATGATGAGGCCTGCGGTGCAGATCATCACACCCTCTATGGAGGACGATATAATCTCCACTCTTCCGTGACCGAAAGGATGATCCGAATCCCTGGGTTTTCCGGACAGATACAAAGCGTACAGGCCTATCAGGCTCGCAATGACATTCACAATGCTTTCCAATGCATCCGTGAGTATCGCGACCGATGAGGTCAGATACCAGGCCAGGAATTTTATGACAAGCAAAGAGATACCAACGACAGCGATGACCTTCTGAAAATTGAAATTCTGTCTTGAAAGGGTGTCCCCTCTGTCATCATAGGTCTGTCCCTGTATATTCATCCGCGCAATATTGCAATCCGCGGTATTAAGTTTGCCTTTTTCACCCATCTTTGATTTTCAAGTCGCATGACTTCGAACATCTACCTGAACCATGGAAAGTAACACCCGATCGATGATCCGGATGGCATTGTCCGTATAATCCGCATCACACCCCCGTAACAAATTGGTTCCGGAGAAGAAATTGTCTTACGTTTCTCCAAGATCCCATGCTGATTCGAAATTTTTACGCGCAGACCTATTGCAACCGAAGGTAATTCATGTTATGCGTGCAGAGAAAAGAGATCGCGATCGAGAACTGGAATGCCGTATTCCACACCTCCATAGAGGAAATATTTTAGGGGGGAAACCCCCCGTGAACTCAATTTTCCAGTCCTATTTGGATGGCTTTCATGTTCTTCCCGAAGAGTTCCTGCTTCTTTGGAGGGACGCACTTAGCAACTCCTTTCTCAAGATTCTCTCTTGAACAAAATCCGATCTCCTTGAACAACTTACCAACGATTATCATGTTCGCGGATCCCTTCAGACCGTTCTGCTCAGCCAACTTCGATGCAGGAAGATAGATCGCCCTGACATCCTTCCTTTCCACCTTCTTATCGACTATGGAACTGTCTATGACGATCATCCCGCCGGGAACGACGTCCTTCTCGAATTTGTCCAAGGACGGAAGATTCATGACAACCAGAACGTCCGGCGTGACCACCAGCGGAGAACCTATGGGCTCATCCGAGAGGCAAACACTGCAATTCGCCGTTCCGCCACGCATCTCCGGTCCGTATGAAGGAAGCCATGAGATCTCCATGCCCTCCATCAATCCCGCATACGCAATCACCTTTCCGGAAAAAAGTATGCCCTGCCCACCGAATCCGGCGAAAAGGATGTTCTGATTCATAGTATACCCTCCTTGACGTCCCTGTATGTCCCGAGAGGATAGTATGGAAGCATGTTATCTTGCAGCCATTTCACAGCATCCTTGGGCGTGAGCCCCCAGTTCGTAGGACACGTCGATACCACCTCCACGATGTTGTATCCAAGACCTTCGAGTTGATATTGGAATGCTTTCTTTATCGCCTTCTTCGCCACATTGACGTTCTTCACCGTGTCTACTGTGACACGTTGCGCAGATGCGACACCGTCTATCGACGATAACAGCTCACAGACACGGATCGGATATCCGGCCAGTTTGACATCCCTGCCGTACGGTGTGGTCTGGGTGATCTGCCCCGGAAGTGTCGTCGGAGCCATCTGTCCGCCCGTCATACCGTATATGGCATTGTTTATGAATATCACCGTTATGTTCTCTCCGCGTGCGGCCGCGTGGACCGTCTCTCCCATCCCTATAGCCGCAAGATCGCCGTCACCCTGATATGTGAATACCACATCCTCCGGTCTGGCCCTCTTGACGCCCGTAGCGACCGCGGGTGCACGTCCGTGCGGTGCCTGTACCATATCGCAGTTGAAATAATTGTAAGCGAACACGGAACAGCCTACAGATGCAACACCGACTGTTTTTCCCTCTATACCGAGTTCATCGATGACCTCTGCCACGAGCCTGTGGACTATACCGTGCGTGCATCCAGGACAGTAATGGAACGGAATATCAGTGAGCGCGTGCGGCTTCGTGAAAGTAACTGTCATTGTTTAACACCCTCTGCAAGCTCCATGACCTTTTGGTGTATCTCTCTGGGCGTAGGTATAACCCCGCCGGTGCGACCGTAGAATTCTACGGGCCTCTCACCGTTCACAGCAAGTTTTACATCATCAATCATCTGTCCCATGCTCATCTCGACGACGAGGAACACCTTCGCCTTTGGAATGGCCTCCCCTATATATTTGTCAGGGTACGGCCAAAGGGTGATCGGCCTTATCATTCCGACCTTGATCCCTTCTTTGCGCGCTGTGTCGATTGCAGAACGCGAGACACGTGAGGATGCCCCGTATGCGACTATCACAATCTCGGCATCGTCCATCATGTATTCCTCAGCACGTTGTTCGGTCCTTTTTATCTCACTGTACTTTTCGAACCTTTCGCGTACGAGGTCCTCCAGGACATGCGGCTCTATGTAAAGCGAATTGACGACATTGTGCTCTCTTTCATTCTGATGACCGCAAGCGGCCCATGATTTCTCTGGTGGTTCATCATTCCTGCTCTCAGGAATGACAACCGGCTCCATCATCTGACCCAACATCCCGTCTGAAAGTATCATGGCGGGCATACGGTATTTGTCACCGAGCGTGAATGCATCCGAAACGAGATCCACCATCTCCTGGACGGTGGATGGCGCAAAGACGAGCATATGGAAATCCCCGTGCCCAGATGACCGTGTTGCCTGCCAATAATCTGCTTGCGAAGGCTGTATGCCTCCGAGCCCCGGACCTCCGCGCTGGACATTGATTATGAGCGCAGGGAGATCGGAACCCGCGATGTATGAGATCCCTTCGGACATCAGGCTGAGACCTGGTGACGATGTGGACGTCATCACCCGGACACCGGACGCGGATGCGCCCAGAACCATGTTGATCGACGCGACCTCCGATTCTGCCTGAAGATAGACGCCGCCTATCTTCGGAAGACGTTTCGACATATACGCCGCAACCTCGGTCTGTGGCGTTATCGGATACCCGAAAAAGTGTTTGCATCCTGCTACGATCGCTGCTTCTGCAAGGGCTTCATTACCTTTCATCAGAACCTTCTCACCCATGTTCAGACCTCCACGGTTATTGCAACATCAGGACACATTATCGCACAGGACCTACATCCTGTACATTCATCAGGTTTCACGAGTTTTGCCGGATGATATCCTTTGGAGTTAACTTTTGTTTTGTCCAATGCGATAAGTTGTCTGGGACACGCATCGACACACATTTCACATCCCTTGCAAACGTCCTCGTCTACAGTTATTTTCGGCATTTGTCCTTCTCCCTATTCCCAGGGCGTTCTGACATAAACGTCCACCGGGTAAAGGTTCATTATTTTATTTAATGAATCCGCGACAGCGCGTGGAGCCGTTGTTAACCTTATCGGAATCCCCAGGATCTCGGCCGTTTTATCTGCGTATTCCAAAGAATCCAGTATCGTATCGACGGTCGTGAGCTGCTTCATGTGCGAGTTGTTCACTATCGCTGTGGCCTTCAGACGGCATTTTCTCTCGATCTCTTTCATTATGTCCGCTGTTTCCCGCGGTGTAACGGTCATGGAACGATAGCGATTGATCACATACAGCATATCATAAGCCTTCTTGGAGATCGAATCGGAATAACGACCCAAAGCGGTAGCGCCTACATCATCGCCGCCGACATCGACTATGGTATATCCGTCACCGGATATGATCGCATCTATCGAAGCAGGAAGCGACGGGGTATCAAGATTGGTATTCGCGAAATTGGGCCCTACGACTCTGACATTCTCTTTCGTCAAAATTTCGGAATAATCCGATGACCTGAAGTAAGGGTTTACGACATCTAAATCTATGAGCGTAGTTTCTTTTCCAGATCTGGCACATTCGATTGCCATATTTATAGAAAGATTGGTTTTACCGGATCCGTAGTGACCGCAAACGATCGTGAGTCTCTTCTTTACCGCACTCATCGTCTGAGTGTAGAAGCAGATCCGCTTATATAGTGTTCTCTCACCGTCGAAGATGGTTATTTCCTCGGCCATTTTCGTTGGTACCCTGTAAGAGAAAGAAGGTATCTATTTATTGGAAAAGCACATGACTGCAACGGGACGATCATGGAGCCTAAAATCGTTGAAATTGCTGAGCGCGTTGCCTCTATGCGCGATCTGTGTGGTTTTACCGCGGAAGAGATGGCAGAGGTCACTGGAGTGAGCCTTGCGGATTACGAATCATTTGAATCCGGCAAAAAGGATTTTTCATTTACATTTCTCTACAAATGTGCCGAAAAATTCGGCATAGATTTTGTAGAGCTCCTGACCGGTGAAAATCCGCATCTTACAGAATTCACCGTGGTACATAACGGAAACGGACTCCCGATGAAAAGACGCCAAGGATTCGAATATTATCATCTGGCCTCGAATTTCAAGAATAAGATCGCAGAACCCTTCCTTGTGAAATCACCTTTCAGACTGGAAGAACAGAAAAAGCCCATATCTTTGTCCAGTCACGAGGGTCAGGAATTTGATTACATCATCAGCGGAAGTCTGAGATTCGTTCTTGAAGACCACACCGAAGATCTCATCGCAGGTGATTCCGTCTATTATGACTCCGGCAAAAAACACGGCATGATTGCCACAAGTAAGGAAGGATGTGTTTTCCTCGCAATAGTGATGAAGGATGAGGGCGGCAAATGAGGAACATAAACCTTAGATATGTTGATGAGACATATGACGAGCAGGGTCTGCTCAAAACTTACAAAACCCATTGTCCTGACGATTTCAATTTCGGATACGACATCGTCGATGATATCGGAATCAATGATCCGAAGAGACGCGCCCTGCTTTGGTGCGACGATAAGGACAACGAAAGGACATTTACATTCGCGGACATCAAGCGTCTTTCAGATAAAACCGCCAACTACCTGACGTCCATGGATATCAAAAAGGGCGATATGGTCCTCGTCGTTCTGAAACATAGCTATCAATTTTGGTATGTCTCCGTAGCGCTTTGCAAGATCGGTGCGGTCATGATTCCGGCGACCCATATGCTTACGAAACACGATGTCGAGTACCGCGTGAACGCAGCCTCGGTGAAGGCTGTTGTATGCCTGTCAGAAGAATCTGTCATAGGAGCTTTCGACAATGCAGATAACATCCCTACGCTCAGAACGAAGATGATCGTCAATGGGAAACACGATGGCTGGGATGATTTTGACGAGGGCGTCGATAAAGCCTCTGACCATTGGGAGCGCATACCGACGAATGCAAAAGACCTTATGCTCATATACTTCACATCGGGAACATCCGGAAATCCGAAGATGTCCATGCATGATTTCTCGTATCCGATAGGGCACATCATGACTGCAAAACATTGGCATTGCGTTGTCCCGGACGGTTTGCACTTCTCCGTTGCAGACACCGGCTGGGCAAAAGCGGCCTGGGGAAAATTGTACGGTCAATGGATAATGGAGGCAGGGTTATTCGTTTACGAATACGAGAAATGGGAACCATCCAGGGTTCTCGATCTGATCGGCAAATACAGGATCACAACCCTGTGCTGTCCACCGACGATGTTCAGATTCTTCATAAATTCGGGGCTGGAAGGACATGACCTCTCTTCGTTGACCAACACGAACATCGCAGGCGAGGCGCTAAGTCCGGACACTTTCAATACCTGGTACAAGGCCACTGGCCTTAAACTGATGGAGGGTTTCGGTCAGACGGAAACGCCTGTCATCATAGGGAATCTCAGGGGAATGATCCCGAAGCCGGGGTCCATGGGCAAGCCTACACCTCAGTATCATGTGGATCTGATAGACGATGATGGGAACAGCTGTCCACCCGGCGTAAACGGTGAAATCGTCGTCAATATCAATCCCCACCCTGCAGGCATCACGACCGGATACTATCGTGACAAAGCCAAGACAAAAGAGCTGCAGTTCGGCGGATACCATCACACTGGAGACATCGCCTGGAGAGACGAGGACGGGTATTTTTGGTATGTGGGCCGCAACGACGATATAATCAAATCGTCTGGATACAGGATCAGTCCGTTCGAGATAGAGAGCGTTCTGATGGAACATCCTGCGGTCCTCGAATGTGCCGTAACGGGCGTTCCTGACGAGATAAGAGGGCAGCTGGTCAAAGCAACGGTCGTCCTCAGGGAGAGATACGAGGCCTCCGATGCACTGAAAAAAGAATTGCAGAATTATGTGAAACACGAGACCGCACCCTACAAATATCCACGTGCGCTGGAGTTTGTAAAAGAGCTGCCCAAGTCCATAAGCGGAAAGGTCAAACGTGTCACGATACGCAATGAAGATATCGAGAGAAGCAAACAGATCAGTGGTGAGAAGAAATGAGGAACATCAACCTGCGGTACGTTGAAGAAGAATATGATGAAAACGGTGTCATCAGTCACTACAAGCTGAAATATCCTGATGATTACAACTTCGGCTATGACATTGTCGATGATATCGCTATCAACGACCCCACACGCAAGGCATTGATCTGGTGCAATCCCGCGGGAGAGGAGAGGACGTATACTTTCGCAGACATCAAACGTCTCTCAGACAAGGCTGCAAATTACCTCAGCTCCCTCGGGATAGGGAAAGGCGATCCCGTAATGGTCGTCCTCAAACGGAATTATCAATTTTGGTATGTGTCCGTGGCACTCTGCAAGATCGGCGCTATAATGGTCCCTGCAACGTTCATGCTCAAAAAACATGATGTAGAATACCGTGTCAGATCCGCTTCGGTAAAAGCCGCAATATGCACTTCCGAAAGCGATGTCACCCAGGCATTCGATTTGGCCGAGGATGTTCCTACCTTGGAGAGAAGGATAGTGGCGAACGGAGAAAAAGAAGGTTGGCTGAATCTCGATGATGGTATCGAAAAAGCTTCGGACAAATGGGAGAGGATAGCTACAAAGGCAGACGAGCCTATGCTCATGTATTTCTCGTCGGGAACATCCGGCTATCCGAAGATGGTACTCCATGACCATCTTTATTCGCTCAGCCATCTCTTCACTGCGAAACACTGGCATTGCGTAGAACCTGACAGTTTACATCTCACCATCGCCGATACCGGATGGGGAAAAGCCGTATGGGGGAAACTCTACGGTCAATGGATAATGGAGGCCTGTGTGTTTGTCTACGACTACGATAAATTCGTGCCGTCCGACATCCTTGATCTGATCGGCAAATACAGGATCACAACCCTTTGCTGTCCACCGACGATGTTCAGATTCTTCATAAACGACGGATTGGAAAAACACGACCTGTCTTCTCTGAAACACACGACCATCGCAGGCGAAGCGCTGAATCCCGATGTCTTCTACAATTGGTACAGGGCTACCGGCCTGAAACTCATGGAGGGTTTCGGTCAGACTGAAACGACCGTAGTCATATGCTGTTCCAAAAATATGGAACCTAAACCTGGCTCGATGGGCAAACCGTCACCTCAGTACACAGTGGACATAGTTGACGAGAATGGCAAGAGTTGTCCGCCCGGCGCAAGCGGCGAGATCGTGGTCCGTGCAGATCCAAAACCCGAGGGACTCATGATATGCTACTATCGCGATCCGGAAAAAACGGCAGAGACGATATACGACGGATGGCATCATACAGGAGATATCGCCTGGAAGGATGAGGATGGGTATTATTGGTTTGTAGGCCGCAAGGATGATGTCATAAAATCATCGGGATACAGGATCAGTCCGTTCGAGATAGAAAGCGTTCTTATAAACCATCCTGCAGTTCAGGAATGTGCGATCACAGGCGTACCGGACGATGTGCGCGGACAGTTGGTAAAGGCCACGATCGTTCTGAAAAAAGGATACGAACCGACGGATGACATGAAAAAAGAATTGCAGAATTATGTGAAACACGAGACCGCACCCTACAAATATCCCAGGGCCGTGGAATTCGTAAATGAATTGCCGAAAACAATCAACGGAAAAATCATGCGTTCAGTGATAAGGGAAGGATAAAATGACCGACCAATTGGCCAACCGCACATTTGCGACCAAGATGCCTGACAGACCCGGAGCGTTCATGCTTGCAAGCAGGATTATCATGAAACGCAAAGGGAACATTGTTCGTGTCAGCTATAACAAGGACGACGACCCAAACACACTCTTTGTGGAGGTAAGGGCATCATCGGATGATCTTGATGACATAGAGAGGGAGCTGAACTCCGTAAAATACCTGAAGGAAGAAGAACCTGAGAGGGAGACTATTGTAATCAACATCAGAATGAAGGATGAACCCGGCGTACTCTACCCTGTTCTGGAGATATTCGATCGATACGACATCAACCTGTCCTATCTCAATTCGAACACGGATAATGGCAATTTCCAAAATTTCAAAATAGGACTGATCATTGAGAAACCAGAAATCGTGAAACAGGTCATTGATGACATATGCGGCCTCTATCAGGTGAATGTCATAAATTATACCGGCAGGGACAATATCCTCGACAACACGGTATCCTACATCCATCTGGGCAACGAGGTACAGAAAACGTTCAATCTTGATATGGAGACGACCATCGATTTTGTTCGGGAATCGAAAAGAATATCGAAATCCCTGCTGAGTGATGAAAAAGACCCCGGGGTCATTTTCAACAGTATAAGACTCCTGTCCGATCTCGTTTCGAACAGAAAAGGAGAAAACTTCAAACCTACCATAACCGAACAAAGGATCACAGAAAATATCGTCCTGCATGCGATAGAACCCTTCTGTGGAAGCAATATCTACATCATGGAAACGGAAAAAGAACTTCTGTTCATCGATACCGGTTTTGGGATATATGCCGATGAGACAATGGATCTGATAAAAGGGATGTTTCCCAATTTCTACAATATGAAGAAGACCATTCTCCTGACACACGCGGACATATATCATTGCGGTTTGTTGTCGACGATAGACGATGCAGACATCTATCTAAGCCAGAAATCCGCTGACATTCTCGTTGATACTAGGAACAATCCTGACTACAAGGGGGACAATGTCTTTTATCTCGGGTTAAGCCGTTTGAGCCGCATACTTTCCGAATTTGTACCTCCTCAGGATGTCCGTTTCAAGATCCTTGGAGAAAATGTACCTGATAAGCATGAGGGCCTGCTGATGATCGATAAATTCGGATTCTCTGACATAGAATTCGAGGTGTATGAAGGAAACGGGGGACATTTGCCAGGGGAATTGTTGTTCCTTTCCAAATGTCCCGGAATCGTTTTTACGGGTGACATTTTTTCGAAGGATGACAAAAATGTATATGGAGATACGGCAGTCAACAACATCCTGACCGAATTGATGGCAAAAGATGACTGCGATTCGGACAAAGCCAGAAAGACACTCGAGGATGTCAACAAGATGATTGAAGACCTGGACGGAGACGGTCCTCTCATATGCAACGGGCACGGCCCCATCGCAAAGCCTTAGATCATTCCATCTTAAACGATACATCGTGTTTCAGCGCAAGGTCCATAGCGACCTCCGATGCCTTTACCATGGCACACGGAATGGGACAGGCCGCGTGAAGAACGTATGGTCCGCACATTTTGTAGATCCCATTGTCGTTTATGGGCACTGAGATCGCATCCAACATGGAAATCGGTTTGAGATTTTTTCCAAGTTCTCTGATCGCAGGACATTCGCTCTTGATCTTATACACTACGTCCCCCTCCTCTGTCAGCGATGCTTCTACAACGGTCTTGAATCTGCAAACGCCGGCATCCACGGTAATCGACACATCAGTCATCAGAACTCTCCTCACACTAAGCAATCGGCTGTATGAATCAGCACGGTAATTAAGATTGCTATGGTCTCACTGGATTCCGACAATCGAATCGTATACACGTGGATTTATCAATTTCCCAACTACAGCATCACGAATGAAATGATTGTACCGCGAAAGATCTGGCTTCGTATCGACGATTTCATCCATTGTGCTTTTGATATGCGAGAAAACGGCTTTGTACACTTTACAACCGAATCCGCCGTTCGATTCTATATCTCCGTCCGCCATTGCATCGATGCTGCATCCGCCGTTGCAATAACGGTATATCTCACAATCTTTGCACTTACTACGCCTTTCTATGGAACCGATCAGAATATTCCTGAAACCATCTGACTCGAACGCTTCCGATAGATGCTCCATATCCCCTATATTGCCCATCCTGAATTGCTCAGGACACGCTTTTCCACATGGGTATAAATCGCCGTTCGGATAAATGCAGATCCACTTCGTCAGACATGAAGAATGCGCACAATCCGAGATGTTCGGCTCGCTCATCGCTGTCAGAACATACTGGAAGAATGGCATTACGGGAATATTGGATTCTTTGTCACTGATCCAATTGTCGAATGCCTCTATGCTGTTCCTGATGTATGTCTCTGCATCGATCTGGACATCCTTGTTGTCAGAACCACATCCGATCCTTACGACGGGATTATAGCAAAACGAGGCCCCCATCGAATTGAATTGATCGTATATGTGCATCATATCGTTGACATTACCGCCATGGACCGTGGTGCTGAGTGTGAACATGTGGCCCTTTCTAACCATGTACTCTATCGAATTTCTTATTCGCTCTATGTCGGCACCGGGACGAAGACCTTTTGAATAATCCCCTTCGTAAGACACACCGAGATTTATCCTGTTGTTCTTGCAGAACTCTATGAATTTCGGTTTTAAGAGCAAACCATTGGTCTGAATGGTGTTTCCGCACCTTTCCAGATTCCTTCCGAAGTATCTCCTTTCCGTTTTCAACGCTTGTTTGAAAAATGCTTCTGTGGCCAGTAACGGCTCTCCGCCATGCCATATGAACCGCGTTGAATCGTATTCCTCATGCACTAGCCGTATTGACTTCTCCAGAACTTCGGTGCTCATAACGTCATCGGAGCACTCAGATGGCCTGTGGTAACAGTGCCTACACCGGAGATTGCAATCCAGTGTCGGTTTCATGATCACGGAGATGAACTGCTTCAGAACCGACACCTCGAAATAATTTCTCCGATAGGGGAAAGATCACTCAGAATGGCCAATAGCAGTATGAACAACAGGTACCGTCCTGTGAAACATAGGCGCAACAGACGATGAGCGCAACCACAATCAGTACGCAGCTGGCATCACATTTGCGACCGCAACACGAATAGCATCCAGGTCCACCCGTGTGGTCAACGTCCTCATGACCTGTCGGGGGCTTGTAGTTCATTCTCGTTACCGAGGGCATGGATTGGGCTTCGTACTGCTCTGTCAATTCCTTTGTGGACTGTGAATCACTGGACATTATCTCACCATGGGCCTATGCGTCCAGCAAAGACCCTACTGCCTCGGATTCCCCTACAGATATATTAAATTGTTGCGAGCATTTAGGGAAGGCAGATGTTTGGATATACCATACCTATCGAGAGTATGCTCTCGAGTACCGATGCAAGGGTCTACAGGAACTACTACTGTGAAACCTGCCATCAACTGAGACAGGAATATGGATTCCTCTCGACCGCGATCGTGAACTACGAGATGACTTTCGCGAATATCTTCCTGAATTCACTGCTTGACGACGGGACCTTCATCGAAACACAGCCGAAGGGAAGAATATGCATTCTCAGACGTACTACATGCAGGACGGAGCTCATGAGACAGCTAACGGCCTACACCGTATTGATCGCCAACAATGGATTGATCGACGACAAAATTGACGCACCTTCGCTGAAATCCAATCTCGGCCTACTGGTCCTGAATCGTGCGATAACCAGGGCAAAAAAAGATTTTCCCGGATACGATGAGGTCATCATCGAAGATTACAGGATCCTCAGGGAAGCAGAGAAAGAGAATTGCATCGATGCAGTGAAAATGGGTCGACTCTCATCACAATCCATGCTCGATGTCTTCAAAACGATGCTTGGCGATGTGTTCACCGGAGATCTTTATGAATTGTTCAAAAACCTCGGAATATGGGTGTATGTGATGGATGCAATCGAGGACCTGGATGAGGATGCTGTAAACGGAACATACAATCCGTTCTTGGCTGGACATATGGATTTTACCAACATGAAGGAATTCATTCAGGACAACATATACACACTGACGGACACCATCAACAGCATCCTCAGGGATATCCAAACGTCTTACTCCGTTCTGAGAATGTCCCTGAGACACAACAGAACGATAATCGACAACATCATCTACCATGGCATCCCAGCATCAACACAAAGGATTCTGAAGGGAGATAAGACTATGAATCTCAGTTTCAGAAACATGATCTCTGAAAGGTTGAACAGGAATGCACCCCAATCTATGGTGTAATATACCCATTCTGGAATTAAGGTGGAGTATGAACGGAAGAACGATCACCGTATCTCTCATCGGCCTGGTAATATATGCCGTGCTGGGCGGATTCTTGGTCTCCGCCTACAGAGATGGAACCGTTGCCACAGTATACGTTGCTGTGCTGACACTATACATCCTGACACTTGTCATGATACACAGAAGATCATCCTACTATATTTGTCCTGACTGCGATAAAATGTTCGAGATCGGTTTCTTCAGAGACCTGCTTTCCCCGAACGACGGGGTCAGAGGGAAAAGATTAAAGTGCCCCAATTGTGGAAAAAAAGGATGGTTTGCGGAATACTCCGACAAATGACTCACCCCCATTTTTTATCCGTCATCCGACAGGTATTTGTCCTAATCCGATTTGCACTGTACCGTTTGAAAATTCTTTATCGGAATCAACATTTCCTTTTCCTTCATCTGTAACATGGTATGACATGTGCCAGGCGTATATAAATAGGATTTTTGTAAAAAGAAATTGAAAATACAAGAAACAGATAGAGTTGCGGAATCATGAATCATTAAGAATATCCCGACACGAAAATTGATCCGAATGTCAAAATGTCTTGAACATTATTAAAAAAAATCAATCTCTAATCGATGACTGCTAATGCCAACATTTTTATTTTCATCGGATATCGAACAGCCCGATGGATCGGGAATCTGTTTCTGATAACGTTAGCATCCTTGACATCATGTGCAAGGAGAAATACAGCGACGCCAACAACCACAAGAAGGCCAGAGATGATTTCTCTGCACAATCGAAGATGTGGATAATCCGACGCAACAATTACGGCGTGATGGCCAGAGAGAACGTTGCCAAAGCTACAGAAGCAAAGAAAGAACGCGATCTATTCAATCAGAAAGTCCGGGACTCCAAGGAGAAGAGGGACGAATGTCACAGGAAGGCTGCAGAATTGAGAGAAGCGGGCGAAGAGGGTTATCACGAATTGAGAGAGGAAGGCAACAGATACCATGAGGAGGTTGCGGAAAACTCTGCCAAGGGCCAGGCCGAACATGAAAAGATGATGAAATTCTACGAAGAAGCCGATGTAGCGAGAAAATTGTCAGATGCTGCACAGAAAAAATCGATGGACTGCAGGATTGCCGCCGATGCAGAACATAAAGCGTACATTGAAAAATTAAAAGAGGTCGATGACCTCAAAAACAATCTGCCTGAAGAGCTGTAAGACGGATTGAATGAGCTGAGATGGTAAATATCAGAGTATCCGGATTGTCTGCCCTCGCAGGAGGGGCTCTTGCAGTTGCAGGATCGTACTCTGACTGGTACACGGTAGTTGCATCCGACATATCCTTCACTGGATGGGAAATCACACATAATCTCAGTCTGAGTTTTCATTCATGTCCCGCAGTAATAGCCGTTATAGGTACGATCATGATGATATTCGGCCTTCTGAAGCTCATGGGCCTATCGACCAGTACCTTGAACTCTTTGAGTGGGACGTTCCTCATAATACTCGGTCTTGCCACAATAGTGATACCTTTTCTCTTCTACTACACCAATTTCCTCTATGGGAACGACTTCTCCGTGATGTTGGAGAGCGTTAGAATCGATAAGGGGATCATACTCTGTTTCATAGGTGGATTCCTGGGAACGGTGGCCGGCATCACTACGATATACTCTGACACACATCAGAATTGACTGAATTCTATTTTGCTGACATCGCCGATGCTTACCTTCGACCTTACAAGTTCGGGGATCTCTCCGTATACAGCAAAAAGACCATTGCAGCATACTGCACATCCGCTGACGCCCGCAATATTTCCTATAGTTTCCAATGCATATGACATCTCTTCCGATTCTCCTTTCACCACGAGGTTTCCAAGTGCCGTGGCACAGGCATCGGCAAGTATCACATCGTCCGAAAAAACCGTACATATGCCGCTGTTGCCGAAAGACACTGAGGGCCCTACAAGACCGGATGACGAGCATATACCCTTTATTGTCCCTGTCCTTGGGATTCTGAATGCCAGATTCTCAAAATTGGAATCGTTTGTAAAAAGCCCCACTCTGGTCTCTCTGTCCGTGACCAGCGCTATATCCCCCCCATTCTCAACTATCGCATACCTTGCTCCGGCAATGGACATCCTTTCCACCGCATGGACCGCAACCGCACCGGCGACACCCGCCATCGGACCGACACCTGCCAAAACCGATGCGTCACACATCCTCCTGATCAAATCGTCATCCGAATCCTCCGCAACAATCGGCTCAAAGGATGTCCCGAAATACGGATCCTCCTGGATTTTTGCCTTTATCGTCTCTCTCGCATCGAAAATGGCATCCTTGGCAATCCGGAGATGATCAGCCTCCGAAATAATCGTCACAGCAGTCTCGCCGACTTCGAAATGAATCCTATTCATAACGTCAGGGTTACGGCGTGCGTGGGACACGATGAGAGACAGGATCCGCAAGCTATACACGATTCGTAATTAAGGTGCACTTCCCATGTCTTGGGATCGAACGTAAAGGACTTGGTCGGACATATGGAAACGCAGGATCCGCAATCGATGCACTTGTCGGGATCGCGCGTTATATGCTTATCGAGCACATTGATCCCTATTCCCGCATCCGAGAGATACTTTATCCCGGCCTTTATCCTGTCTTCGTCACCTTTGAGCTTGAGTATCAGCATTCCGCCGTCGTCCTCGATCTCTGCTTTCAGGATACTGGGCTCGATATTGAACTTCGACACCAGGACATATGCCACTGAATCCTGGATGTTGTTTTCTGTAAATGTGAGTTTATATTTCTGCTCCATTTTCTCACTCCCTTATCTCCAAAGGCTTTACGATTCCTTTTTCCGGCAGATTCGATACGGGCTTCGAGAGAAGGAACTCACCTTTCTCGATCCAGTCCTTCAGATTGGCAGCGACTGACCTCGCTTTTCTGTATGATGAAAGCGATGATGTCCTGATCCTCTGTCCTTCGTACTCGATGATCCCACTTCTCAATTCGGCGTAGCTGTACTGCTTTAGCACCGGCCTCTTGCTGCTGGTTACACTGTAATCGACCATATTGGCAAATAGCTCATCGTCTGATACCGCCGTACGCTTGATTATATCGGCATTCAGCACAGGTATGGGGATCCCCACACCTACTGCAAGAGATATCCCGTACCCGTGTATGTCCAGGCCCCTGACGAAATCATGGGTCATCTTTTTCATATCGCCTATGAGGGCGAGTGTTCTCGATCCTGCCACCGGAACTCCGTTCCTTTCCGATGATGCGGTATTGAACTGGGTGCCCTGCCATGCCACATATCCATCACCTCCTCCGAGGAAAATGTGCGTACCTATGCCTATCGTATCAAGGTGCGGATCGTTCAGCAGAGGGGACAGCTGCCCTGCGGAACTGTATGTGGCGTTTTTCATTCTGGGAAGAAGTTTTCCCATGTATGTGTGAAGCGTCCTCTCGGATGTATTGGTGGCAACCGAATAATTCTGATAAGCATTGCGCGGATCGTAAAGATAGGCCTCATTGATCGTATCCAGGGATATGTGCGTGTCTATACTCTTTC
>JBAYAO010000004.1:0-35719 GCA_041669745.1 Candidatus Methanomethylophilaceae archaeon
ATTCAATATAAATTGAAATATATGATCAATGAAAACGAATGGACTCCTGATGACTGGAAAAACGGGCGAGGATAGCGACCTCGGATGATGATCCCATCATAAGATGGTACGGGTGAGCCGTATCTCCACGGATGCCGGAATAGAAAACGAGAGTGAAACATGAGGATAGGGATATTGGGCTGTGATGCGATCCGCAATGAGATCGAGATGGTAACGGCTGATGATCCGGATGTCGTCTATCGTGAATATTTGGAATTCGGATTGCATATGCAGCCCGAAGATCTGAAAAAGGCCATTCTGGATAAACTGAACTCTCTGCCGGTCAGGTTGGATATCGTCTTTCTGGGCTACGGCTACTGTCAGGCGCTCAAGGGTATCCCCGACCTTGTCAAGATACCGGTTGTGATGCTCGAACACGAGGACTGCATCGCGGCCATGTTGACGACCGAAAGATACAATCAGGAGAAGAAGAACGGTGGGATCACCTGGTTCTATCCTGCCGGCTGGTCGACCTACGGTATGCCGGGTATAGTGAATCTGTTTCATCTTGATTGCATGAACGACGAAGGCTACGATCCAAAATTCTTCCTGGACATGCTGTTCGACGGATTCTCCAGGTGCCTGTACATCGATACCGGATGCACCGAATGCACCGAAGAATGCAAAAGTAATTCAGAACACTTCGCAGAGCTTCTCGATCTCAGACACGAGAGTGTGAAGGGATCATTGGATCTCATAAAAGATGCCTGGTCCGAGACGAAATCCAAGGCTGCAGAGATCTGCTCTGAAAAGAACCGACGGAATCACGACACGGTCTGACATCGCCGTGAAAACGGAAGGCACTGTATCTTGAAAATCGAAAATCCGGGACGGACGTGAAGAACCTCCGTTCCATGAAGGTTCATTCCTTAACCGACAGTTCCGCACTCTGTATGCATTTTGTCAACACGGAATAGGCGTTGATCATATCCGACTCACCGACTATGAATATCGTATCCGTATGGCAACTGACGGTCTCCTCGATGTTTATCCCCGCATCCGAAAGATTGGTTATCAGATAGGCGATCACACCGCTGGTGTCTACGATCTTCTCCGGTGATTTCACGGCGATCTCGACCAGATTCTCCCTCACCTTGATTATATTGAATCTTCCGACGGTATCGACGATACGATCCTTCAGCATCTTATCGGCTATGATGGTGACTGCAGATGCTGATTGAACGACCTGCATGATCGAATTTTCATTCCAGAGGTCTTTGAAAAGATTGTCCATCTTGTGAAGGACACTCCAATCGTTTTTTGCAGTGACTATACATGTCTTGGTCCTCATCTCAAGACGACTGTCCTTCAGGATCCTGAGGATGCTCATCTCGTGATTCGTAGTTATACCTAATTTGCCAGCATATCTCCTGCAGGCGATCATGACGGCTTCCTCGTTCTCCAGATCCAGGTCCTTCATTATCATCCTTGCCAGAGATGAATAGTTTATAAGTCCCTTGGAAACACAGTCCTTTATGCTCGGATGCGCATTGATGTATATTCTCGTCTTCTCTGCAAGACTCTCCTTCGTGGGGCCCTTAGACATGTCGGATGATACTGTCATTCAAGTATTTATGTCCTATTAAAGACAAATAGTATTAAAAAGTTTAAAAAATCAGACAGCTGTGTCGATTATGAAAGGAAACGATCCAACAGACCTGTGACCCTCTCCACTTCCTTCACGCCGATTATCAGCGGAGGTATCAAACGTACGACATCCCCATGGCACACATTGACGAGAACACCATTATCACGGCAGAACATCTGGAATTCCCTTGCCTTGCTGGACATCTCTATCCCTATCATCAGACCGCACCCACGCACGGCAGAGATCTCGGGACTTTCTATCTTCTTCACACGGTCCATTATCTCGGCACCCATCTTGGCGGAGTTCTCCACCAGATTCTCCTTCTTCATTATGTCTATGGTCGCGGATACCGCAGACGAGACCAATGGACTTCCGCCGAACGTCGTCCCGTGTGTTCCAGGTGTGAATACCTTTGACACCTCATCTGTGGAGACTATAGCTCCAACCGGCACTCCTCCGCCCAACGCCTTTGCCAGCGATATTATGTCAGGGACTACACCGAAATTATCGATTCCGAACCATTCTCCCGTGCGTCCCATCCCGGTCTGCACCTCATCCACTATCATCATCGAACCGTGATCCGTACAGAGATCGCGAACCGTCTTGAAGAACTCTGCAGGCGCGGTCTTGACCCCGCCTTCGCCCTGTATAGGTTCAACAATCACGGCAGCCGTATCTTTGTTAATCATCGATTTTATCGATTCGGATGAACCGTAATCGAAATAGTCGAAGCATTTGCCTATCAGTGTCTGGAACGAATTCTGATACTTTACCTGGCCTGTCGCTCCGAGTGCGGCGGCGGTACGTCCGTGGAATGAATTCAGCGCCGAGAGGATTCTGCCCTTCCCTGTGTAACGCACGGCTAACTTCAATGCCCCCTCGTTCGCCTCGGCACCGCTGTTCACGAACATGGTGCGGTCCATGCCATCGGGGGTGATGGATGCCACCTTCTCCGCTGCTACGGCCTGCTCCTCGATATGGTACAGATTGGATATGTGTACCATGCGACCGACCTGCTCCTGTACCGCTTTTACCCATTCCGGATGCGCGTATCCCAAGGAATTCACGGCTATCCCTGCGACCATATCAAGGTATTCCTTTCCTTCGGTATCGTAGAGGTATGCCCCCTTACCGTGAGTGAAGCATATATCCATGCGTCCGTTGTTCTGGAACAGATACTTTGATCCTTTTTCCTTTACTTCTTCGAGTTCCATTTCTATCATCACTTTGTGATTGTTGTCCCGTGTTCCACCGATCTCATCACATCTGACACTATGGAACGCGGGTCCTTTCCGTCGACCATGCGTACCTTTGCAACACCTGCATTCAGTGCGTTGCGGCATGCATCCACTTTGGGTATCATCCCTCCGAAGATCACACCGTCTGAGATCAGTTCGTCCACTTCTTTCAAAGTGAGCATGTCCTGTTTCGACGATGGATCGTTCATATCGAGCATTATTCCAGGAACATCCGTTATCTGGATCATCTCCCTGCACCCGATACCGGCTGCGATACCCGCGGCCATCGTATCGGCATTGATGTTCAGATGTTTCATGTCAGAATCTGCACCTATGGGGTATATGACCAGGGTCACTCCGTCTCTGAGCATGTCCTCTATGGTCTCGATATCCACCGATCTGACTTCGCCGACGTTCTGAAGATCGACCATAGCATCCCCCTCTTCATCCGTCACGTGTATCGGTGCCTTTTTGACACATTCGGTGACGAAATAACCCGGAATGCCTATTGCCATCACGTCTGCATTTCTGAGAGACTCGACAACATCGGCATTGATCCTCTTCAGCACGTTCTCCGCCACTTCCAGCGTCGCATCGTCGGTGATCCTTAGGCCGGAGACCTTTACCGGCACGATGCCTTTCTTCTGCAGTTCGGCACTGATATCCGGACCTCCGCCGTGAACTATGACGATCTTCGCACCGTCACGTATGAGACCCGCGATCTCTCCGGACAGACGGTCCAGATCCGCCTTCCCTCCGATCGCACTGCCTCCGAATTTGATGAGGTATACATCATCCAGCATCGTCTCACCTCATGTAGCGTATTCCGCATTGATGCGTACATAGTCGTAAGTGAGATCACAGCCCCAACCGGTGGCAAACTCGTTTCCGTTGGCCAGATCCACGATTATCGTTACTTCCTTATTGTCCATCGCCATGCGTACGACCTCGACAGAACGCTCTTCCTGGAATATCGGCGCCCCCGAATCGAGAATCGGAACTTCCATATCACCGCCTTTTATGGTCAGACAGACATTGTCCAGATCGAATTTGCATCCGCTGTTGCCCAGCGCCATCATGATGCGCCCGTAGTTGGGATCCGAACCGAAGATCGCTGATTTCACCAATGGCGAATTGATTATTGAACGGACGGCCTTACGTGCATCCGACTTCGTCTTCGCACCAGTGACCTGCACCTCTATCAGTTTCGTAGCCCCTTCCCCGTCCAATGCGATCGTACGGGCTATTCTGTTCATGACAAACTGCAGGGCCTCGACGAACTCGGGGTCCTTGTCCGCACATTCTGAATTAGATTTGCCGTTCGCCAACAGGATGGATGTATCGTTGGTCGACTGGTCCCCGTCCACGGACACCATGTTCATGCTGTCGTCCAGGATCTCCTGCCAGGTATCACGGAACGCGGGTGACAGATTGGCATCTGTCGTGATTAGACTCAATGTCGTTCCGTGCAATACCTTCATGTGCGGCGCTATCATCCCGCTACCCTTGGAGATGGCCCCTATGTAGACCAACGTACCATCGCCAAGACGGACACGAACAGCACATTCCTTTTTGATTGTGTCCGTGGTCATCATCGCCTCTGCCAGGAGACCATCGGCCTCACGTCCCGTCTCCAATTCATTGGCCGCTTTGCTGATACCATATTTCACCTTGTGCATATCCATGAAACGTCCGATCAGACCTGTGGACATCACGCCCACCTCCTTGGGATCCAGATTCAGTTCTGAGGCGACCGTCTCCTTCATGGTGACCGCGTCTTCAATACCGCGACGTCCGGTGAGTGCATTTGCATTTCCGCTGTTGATCACGACAGCGGAGAGTTTAGGGGAATTCTCCCGCATCATCACTTGCACAGGTGCCGCTTTTACCGCATTGGAAGTGTATCCGACAAAAGCGTTTGCCGGAACATCTGAATACAGAAGTGCAAGGTCCAGTGAGCGGTATTTCACACCGCTGTGCACACCTGCAGCCTTGAATCCCTGAGGAGTTGTCACTCCGCCATCGATTATTTCAACCATTATCATACCCCCAACCCAGGCATATCGAGGCCTGAGGTCTCTTTGAGATTGAGCATCAGATTCATGCATTGGATTGCCTGACCTGAAGCTCCCTTCACAAGATTATCTATTGTGCCGAAAGCCACTACCTTCTTGCCAAAGACCTTGGATCCAACCTGAGCGTGATTGGATGCCACGACGGCACGGATCGATGGCTCGTCGACCACATGAACGAACGGTTCCTTCCCGTACTGTCTCTCGTATATCGACGATACCTCTTCGGATGACATGTCTTTCTTGAGGTCCAGATAGCAAGTCGATAATATGCCGCGCACTATCGGCAGGAGATGCGGGACGAACAGGACATCAGGATGGTCTTTACCGGAGAACGCCCCCAGGGCCATCTCGATCTCGGGTGTATGGCGGTGTGTACCCACGCTATACGGGATCACCGACTCGCCGCAGTAAGAATGAGTCGTACGCGGTGACGGGACCATCCCCGCACCGGATGTGCCGCTTTTAGCGTCGACAATGAATTCCTTTTCCACGACGCCCGCTTTGAAGAGAGGCGCACAGGCGAGAATGACGGCCGTGGCGTAACAACCGGGATTGGCTACGATATCTGCACCTCTCAGTTCGTCGCGAAAAAGCTCTGGCAACCCATAGACGGCTTTTTTCAGATTTTCCGTATCCGTATGTTTGTGACCGTACCATTCTTCATACACTGACACATCTTTCATACGATAATCTCCGGAGAGGTCTATGCATTTGACGCCTTTCTCCATGAACGCCGGTATTTCGGACATGGCAACACCATGCGGCGTAGCGACGAACACGATATCGACATCCTTATCGACGGTCCCAGTGAACTCCAAATCGACGTATCCTTTCAGATATGTATGAACATCAGATACTTTTTTTCCAACATTCTGACGGGACGTCATCGAAACGATCTCTACATCAGGGTGCGTACACAGCAAACGGGCCAACTCGCCACCTGTGTATCCCGTGCCTCCGACAATACCGACTTTTTTCATCTACATATCACCCGGTGATGGTTGTTTTAAGGGAAGGCGGTAGTTTGCAATCCATTAAAAAAGTTATTGTTTATTTTCAGACATAAAATGTCGGATATATTATGAAATATCCGATTTTGAAGTGAGAGGAACATTACGATACCTTAGGAAACAGTTTTTCATATTGTCCGTTTTCTGATCTGCTGGGTGATGTGTTTGGTCCCGTGATGTATTTTCTTCAACGGATGGACGTCTAAAACTGTACATATCCCCGGTCTTTCCGTTTCCACCCCGAACGTTATGGTTGCATAGAACCATTTAATAACACGCGCGGCGATATGCGCCCGATAGCATGACCGAGCAATCAACCGCAAAGAAAACATCTTCGAAAAGAGATAAGGTGGTCCTCGCCTACTCCGGCGGACTCGATACGTCAGTTTCCATAAAATGGATTCAGGACAACTATAATCTCGATGTGATCGCGGTCGGTATCAATATCGGACAGCCTCCGAGCAAAGACGATATCGTCGCACGTGCACTTAGGAACGGAGCCCTGAAAGCAGAATTCATAGATGCGAAAAAGGAATTCGTCGAAGAGTATATTTGGCCTTCGCTCAAAGCGAACGCGATGTATCAGAATGTATATCCACTCAGTACCGCGATCGCAAGACCGCTGATCGTCAAGGTCCTCGTGGACATCGCACACCGCGAAGGTGCGAAGTACATCGCACACGGCTGCACAGCGAAGGGAAATGATCAGGTACGTTTCGACGTTGGCATCGTCTCACTTGACCCCAAACTGGGCATCATCGGACCCATGAGAGAGTGGGTCATGACACGCGAGCAGGAGATAGACTACGCCAAAAAGAACGGCATAGAGATCACCGTCAAGAAAGAGAGCCCTTACTCCACTGATGAAAACCTCTGGGGGAGAAGCTGCGAATGCGGCATCCTGGAGGACGCGTGGCAGGAACCCCCCGAAGATGCGTGGGGATGGACGACCAATCCCAAAGATGCACCAGACGATGCAGAATATCTTGAGATCATGTTCGAAAAGGGCATCCCCGTCGGATACAACGGCAACAGGATGTCCGGCGTGAGACTGATCGAGGGATTGAACGGGATCGCCGCCAGACACGGCGTCGGCCGCATAGACCATGTGGAAGACCGCTTGGTAGGGATAAAGAGCAGAGAGACGTACGAATGTCCTGCCGCAACCGTTCTCGTCACTGCGCACAGAGCAATGGAAGCTCTCACACTCCAGAAAGATGTCCTCGAGTACAAGAAAGGCGTTGAACAGAAGTTCTCTGAGCTTGCATACGATGGTCTGTGGTTCGGTGTACTTCATGATTCCATCGATGCTTTCGTGGAGAAAACACAGGAATATGTCACGGGTACGGTCCGTGTCAAACTGTTCAAGGGATCGGTCACCGTCGTGGGAAGGAAATCAGAGTATTCCCTCTATGATGAAGGACTTGCGACGTATGCCAAAGGTGATGAGTTCGATCACAAATCCGCACTCGGCTTCATATACTGCTGGGGACTTCCCAACAAAACGGCCGCAAAAGCACACAAGAAGAATTGATATCATGACCGAAAAGGCACTTTGGTCCGGAAGATTCGATGGAAACATGGATGATTCCACCTTAACATTCACATCATCCCTGGATGTCGATGTTGTATTGGCATTCTACGATGTGATGGGGTCTCTGGCCCATGTAAAGATGCTTAAAAAATGCAAGATCCTATCGGAAAATGATGCAGACATGATCATCGACGGTCTCAGGACCATAGCTGTCGATATGGAGAAGGGCGAGTTTGATATCGACACCTCACTTGAGGACATCCACACGAATATCGAATTCCAGCTTACCGAGAGGATCGGTCCTGTCGGCGGGAGACTCCACACAGGAAGAAGCCGCAACGATCAGGTCGCAACGGACTTCAGGATGTATCTGAGAGATGCCGTTCTGGAAGCTGTCACCGCGATCGATGGTCTTATAGATGCGCTGATAAAGATCGCACAGGACCACGGAGACACCGTTGTTCCAGGATTCACACACATGCAGCACGCGCAGCCCGTCACGGTCGCACAGCATGCATTGGCGCATGTCTTCAGACTTGGCCGTGATGCGGAACGTCTTCTTGATGCGTTCGACAGGATGGACAGATGCCCGTTAGGCGCGGCGGCGCTGGCGGGCACGACATACCCCATCGACAGGGTCATGACCGCAGAGGCCCTCGGTTTCAAAGGACCGAGCGAGAATTCCATGGATTCTGTAAGCGACAGGGACTTCGTTGCCGAACTTGCGTTCTGCGCATCCCTCGTTTCCATCCATATGTCCTCCATGGCAGAGGAGCTCGTTCTGTGGTCCTCGCAGGAATTCGGATTCATAGAAATGGACGACAGATTCACGACGGGATCCTCGATCATGCCTCAGAAAAAGAATCCCGATATCGCAGAGCTCATCAGAGGAAAGACGGGAACGGTCACCGGCAGTCTCGTCTCGATATTGATGATGATGAAGGGTCTCCCCCTCTCGTACAACCGCGACCTGCAGGAGGACAAAGCACCTTTGATGAACTCCATTGATACCGTCACGATCTGCGTGTCGATGATGACCATGGTCGTCTCTACGATGAAATTCGACAAAGAGAGGATGCTCTCAGCGGTGCAGGAGGGGTTCATAAATGCGACCGACCTGGCAGATTATCTTGTGACCAAGGGTGTTCCTTTCCGCGAGGCCCACGGCATCGTCGGCAGAGCCGTCAGATACTGTGTCGAGAACAGGAGAAAACTCGAGGACCTTGATATAGAGGACCTCAGAGGATTCTCTGACCTGATCGACGAGGACGTCTATGACGTGCTGCCGATCGAAAAATGCGTTGAAAGACGGAATTCCCTCGGAGGAACATCATCGGTATCGACCGATGTACAGATCGTCGAAGCGATCAGAGAACTGATGACAAGAGAGGATACTGTGCGTCAGGAATCCGATCTGATCGAGAGATGCTGGGACGAACTTCTTCAATAAACTCCTTCCGCGATATGTTTTTGAACCCGAAACGATCCAATTGATGACTTTTTCCCATGGATGCCATATTCTCTGGGGGGGGGCATTTTCGGTCACCTCCCCCGCTTCAGGCTATATACTCTGATCACAAATAGTGAATCGGTGAGAAAACGAACTCTGTCATTTACGCATACAGAAATGAAATAGTGGAATTGAAAAACAGCGAAAAGGATTCTAACGAAAAGACGGGCATGCTTGTATGCATCGCCCTGTCCGCACTTACCGTTCTTTCGTTATTCGTTCAGTCGCCAGTGTTCTCTGAATTTTCATTCGCCGACAAAACATTCATCCTGGCAGGAATGGCATTGATATTCACAAGCGTACTCTACGCCTTTTCGGAAAAAAGAGAACCTCTCGGAACCGCAGTGTTGATGTGCTCCGGAATATTGATGTGCGTCACAGCCGGATTGATGACACTGTAGATCAGTCAAAAGAGATGTCATCATCCCTGGTGACCTCGAACTTTACCTTGGCCGTCGCGAGCATATCGCTTATGGTATCCCCGATACGCTTTACATCCGTCGGTTTACCTGTCACCGTCTTGATATAGAACTCCTTTCTATCCATCGGGAAGATCAGTCTGTACTTGCCCTTCCTGTTGTAACCTTCCGGTTTCCTGTTCCTCTCGAGATCGGACATATTCAGCTCAATGAACATCTCACGGCTCTCTTCATCCTCTGCCGTCTGAAAATGCTCATTCTCCGACAGAATGAGCTTCAGGATGTCCGGAAACACCGGCATTATATCCTTGTAATCGGACTTTCCCTTGAGAACGAAGTGATAGCTGCTAGGCTTCATCACCTTCCCCATAAAAAAGCGATTATTTAATCATATCCGCTATGTGAGAATTTAAATATGTAACATCAATGAAGAAGCAATGAGATGCGCCCTTTCCATTGCAGGTTCTGATTCGGTAGGCGGTGCCGGCATTCAAGCCGACGTGAAAGCCATGGGATCCCTGGGTGTACACGCTTGTACGGTGATCACTGCCGTAACTGCACAGAATACACAGGCTGTAGAAAGAATATATCCTATGCCGATTGACATGATCCAGGATCAGATGAATGCCGTTCTTAGAGATACGGATATAAAAGCCATAAAGACGGGAATGCTGTACAGTCCTGAGATCGTCGAGCTGATCGCAGATATACTCGAGGATCATGACATGCCGCTCATCATAGATCCCGTCATGATCGCCGGCGTCGGAGATTCACTCGCAACATCGGACCTTGCGAGATCGATCAAGAAGGATCTCATGCCGCTTTGCGAACTGATCACTCCTAACAAATACGAAGCCGAGGTATTGGCAAAAATGAAGATCGATGACGAGAATGACGCGAAGCTTGCATGTGAGCTCATAGGCAAGGAGGGATCATCCGTTCTTCTGAAGGGCGGACACATGAGCGGAAGGACCGTCGTCGATTATCTTTATTTGTCCTCTGAGTTCACTAAACTGGAACGCCCACGCCTCGAAAGAGCCGGACATGGCGGAGGATGCACTTTGTCCGCGTACATAACCGCACACATGGCCAAGAGCATGGACATAATGAACTCCGTTCTGAGGTCAAGAGATCTTATACAGGAATCTATTGCTTCGATGTATGTCATCGGAAAAGGCGACAAATGCGTGAATCCCATGATCAAAATGCAAGATGACACACCCAAATTTCATATACTGGATGAGGTCGACGCGGCTGCAGACGTGCTTGTCAACATGATCCCTGCTTCATGGGTGCCCGCCGCTGGGATGAACATCGCATATTCATTGCCTGATCCCGCGGGCCCTGAGGATATCGCCGCCATCGATAGGAGGATCACTTTCCACAATGGGAACATAAGAAAGAACGGTAAGGCAAAATTCGGGGCCGCGGAACATACCTCCTATCTTCTGCTGTCCGTGATCAAATTCGACCCCGAGATCAGAGCTTCGATGAACCTTGATTACTCCGAAGAGCTGATGGGTGTTCTGGAAGAGGTCGGCTTCAGCATCGAGACACTGGATCGTAAGAGACATAAGGACGATAGACTCGGAGAGATCACCGCAAATACCATCAAAAACGCAAAGAGGGTCCCTGACGTCTTCCTCGACAAAGGAAATGGCAGAAACGGCATGATGATCAGATTGATGGGCAAGACTCCCGCAGGACTTCTTGAAAAACTCGAACTCGTCCTCTGATCACCGCGACGGGACGTACTTCGTCCGTTTCTATTACTCGTTAGCAGAACATCGACATAACGTCGTACTTAATGGTTAAAAGATCCGCTCCCGACGGGTAACCGTCGGGATTTAAATTTACGTTTAATCCGATTTGGCATAGCCGACGAAGGTTATGGTGAAGTAGAGTGTCTCCCCGACCTTCTCCTCTGTTGTCTTGTATGTTATCTCGTCGCCAGACATGTTGGTGACGTAAACATAGGTGTTGTCGACGACTATCTGCACCATCTCGATCTCGCTTCCTTCCACCTGTATGATCTTGTCTTGGTCGAAGACGTATTCGAACTCGATCGTTCCGGATGAAGTTATGTCCGTTACCTTGACTGAAACGACATCGTTCATCTCATACGTCTCCCCCACAACCGGTGCATAATTGAAGGTGACTGTTCCGTTCGTATTCGAGTATACGTTGGCATTCCATCCGTAGGGGGACACCATGCTGCTGGTAACACTCGAGACTCCGAAGAATTCCTTGAAGTCTTCGAGCGTCATGGTGCAGCTTACCGCGACACTGCCGTCCGCTGTCGAGATGGTCTTTGTCTGTGTGTCCGTAAGCAGCCCGTACGCATCCGCTGCCGGGATTGCTACCTCGACCACGTCTCCGGGGACGTGCCCGATCAAGGCATCCTCAAACATCGCAAGATACGTACCTTTACCTATGGTGAAGTTGATGGGCGAATAGCTGGTCTTGGAATATTCCCAGCTCTTCACGTATTCGCTGCTGTTTCCGACATTAGAGAGCGTGGTATCGAAGATTACCGCACCGTCTTCGTCATAGTAGCAATAGAAGCTCCCTGTGTAGTTCACTATTACCTCGCTGCCGTATTCCGCAGGGGACCCTGTGGCCGAGGATATGAATTTGTCATTCACCGTAGACGCTATGACGCACACAGAAGCTATGAGGAGAACGGCTACGCACACCGCAAGAATGGGGTCCGCCTTGACGGCTTTGGCATCCGAGCGCGGCTTCTTCTCTGTTTTGCCTTCCTTCCCAGGTTCCTCATTTTTGGTCTTTTTACCTTTGCCGCTCTTCTTGGACGCATCCGTCGTTTGAAGCTCGGCCTCGATATCCGCTACCTCCTCTTCGAGGATCGTTTCCTCTTCGGATTCCGCATCGACCTTTTCTGATTTCTTCGATTTCCCGGACATTTTAACTTAGTGAGCAATCACTGGACCTTATAAAAAGCTATCTTAGCATGGTGACGCTGAACCTCGGGCGTGTACATATCCGTCGGTCTTGCACAGGTCTTTGTGGTTTGAACTCGAACGACTAGCGACCTAGAATGTCGATATATCTCATCCCTCTGTCACTCAGGACCTACAGATTCCTGTGTAAAGTTATTAACCTGTTTCCATGATTCGGAATCCATGACGACATCGATTGCTAAGATGATGACGAAGGTCAGAAATACCAGACCATTGGTTCACCACATAACCAATTATGTTACCGTGAACGACTGCGCTAACATCACGATCTGTGCTGGGGGTGCGCCTGTCATGTCTGACGCGGCAAAGGACGTTCCCGAGATGGTGAGACTCGCGTCCGCCCTGGTACTCAATATAGGCACGTTGAGACCCAGGACCGTGGATTCGATGATAATCGCCGGAAAGGAGGCCAATGATGCGGGGGTTCCTGTCATACTCGATCCTGTCGGTGTCGGCGCTACCACGTACAGGACCGAATCTGCCAGAAGGATATTGAACACGATAGATGTCTCTGTCATAAAGGGAAATGCAGGTGAGATCGGTGTACTCGCAGGTACCGGCGGGGATGTCAGAGGCGTTGATTCGATGTCGAAGCCTGAGAACTGCGAAGATACAGTGAAGACATTTGCAGGTGATACGAGCACTATAGTTGCCATGACCGGGCCGATTGATTATGTGTCAGATGGAAAGAAAGTCCTTGTACTCAAAAACGGTCATGACTATCTTGAATGCGTATCCGGTACCGGCTGCATGGTTTCCTCGGTCACAGGATGCTATGTCGGAGTACATGGTGCCAAGATCAGGGCCGTATCCGCTGCGATATCGGTATTTTCCATAGCAGGCGAGATGGCCGCCGCAAACGCCAAAGGCCCCGGTTCGTTCAAAACGGAATTGTTCGACTCTATGTACAACCTCACGGAAGACGACGTGACATCAAGACTGAAGATGGAATAGACATGCCGTACACACTGTATGTTGTCACAGATGATAGACTTTCCAACGGACTTTCCCATATAGAGGTCGCGAAGGCAGCGTTAGAAGGCGGCGCCGACGTTGTCCAATTACGCGTCAAAGACCGCGACGACGATTTTTTCCTGAAGACCGCCAGAGCCATCTCTGACATCTCGAGGCATTATGATTCGCTCTTCATAGTTAACGACAGAATAGATATCGCCCTTGCCTCCGACGCGAACGGCGTCCATCTTGGTCAAACTGATATTCCAGTTAAGGTGGCGAGAGGGATCGCCACGAATGATTTCATAATCGGTGCTTCTGTCAATAACGTGAAAGAGGCTCTGCTAGCGGAGAAGGAGGGTGCAGATTACGTTGCCTTGAGTCCTGTTTTCGATACAACGTCCAAGGACAACGCGGGCTCCGGCCACGGACTGAAAGAAATGAGAAGGATCAAAGATGAGATCAGCATTCCTGCACTGGCAATAGGCGGAATAAACAAACACAACGCGTTGAGTGTCTTCGATGCCGGAGCGGACGGCATCGCGGTCATATCTGCCGTGGTATCTCAGCCGGACATAACCATGGCGACGCGTGAACTCAAAGCATTGATAGGCCACCGGTGATTCTGTCCACAACCGCATTCGGACAAGGACCTATGCCGATGCATGTGACCGACCCGGACGGTATCTCGGTCCTTCCCTGATCCGTTATTACCGTATTGACAAGACCCTGCGCATCGGCAACAGCCTTCAGCTCGTACAGTGCCTCCAGTGAATCGACCTTCAGAACTACCTTCTTCTGCCCTTCATTGAACCATTTGTCGAAATTTTTGGTATCTTTCTTCTTGGAAGCAAAGGCACAATTCACCGCGGCATGGGAAGCCTGGGATGCGATTTTGCCCTTGGACATCTTAAGATCGCCCCTCACAACTATGACAAGCTTCAGTTCTTCTTCATCGGCTTTGAAAAATGATACCATTCAGATCACATTTTTTGTCAGTTCTTCGTCGGATATATAATTTGGCAAAGGAAAACGCATGATAAGGCTGAACGAATGCTTTATCAACGCCAGGATCATTCGTAAATGTATGGCAATGATCGATATCGAATACAGATATTCCAATAGGCCTCTTGGAACCGATCAGATAAGACGCACCACGGTGTACGAGATGGAGTGCTATATCCGTGACATCGTGACCGAAATGCAATCCGCCGACATATCCGTAAGATTCGATACCGGTTTCGCGGTGACCGGTGAGAGGAACATGGTTTACATCAACGGCAGGAGCGTTCCGGATATCCTGGACGGTCTCAAGATCGTCATTCCCGAGGAGGATGAGAACAATTGCGGTTGCGAACCCAGAAAGCCCATAAAATTCGAACGTCCGATACAGGACTGGAAGAAGGAGTACATCGAAGACATCCCTGATATGCTCATGAAAAACGCGATATCCAAAATCTACTCCGAGATGGAAGCCAACAGAATACTTTAAAAGAGTTCGGCCAATCAGCTTATCGATGTTCGAAATCACAAAAAGGGACGGACTTGCAAGGCTGGGGAAGCTTGAGACGAGATCTGGAACATTGGAGACACCGGCATTGCTGCCCGTTGTGAACCCGAAGATCTTCACAGTCACGCCCAGGGAGCTGTATGAAGAGTTCGGTTTCAGAGCATTGATCACCAATTCGTACATAATAAAAAACAACGAGGACTTGAAAACAAAAGCACAATCCGAAGGATTGCATAAGATGCTTGATTTCCCGGGCATAATAATGACGGACTCGGGCACGTTCCAAAGCCATATGTACGGCGAAGTAGAGGTCACCAACGACGAGATGGTGGAGTTCCAAAAAAGCATCGGAACTGATATAGGTACTGTCCTCGACATATTCACAGAACCGTTTTGGAGCAAAGAGGAGACCGAGAGATCCATAGACGTCACCCTCGAGAGGACCAGGCACGCCTGTGACATTAAAGGGGATATGATGATAAACGGTGTCGTCCAGGGTTCTGTGTATCCAGATCTGAGAGAGGACTGCGCACGCAGGATGGCTTCGATGGACGTTGACGTGCATCCCATCGGCGGCGTTGTACCGCTGATGGAACAGTACAGGTACTCCGAACTTGTAGATGTGATCATAGCATCCAAGAAAGGGCTGAATCCCAACCGTCCCGTTCATCTGTTCGGTGCGGGTCATCCCATGATTTTTGCCCTTGCAACGTTGCTCGGGTGCGATCTTTTCGATTCGGCGTCGTATGCAAAATATGCGAGAGATGACAGGATGATGTTCATCGATGGAACATTCCGTGTTCCTGACATGCAGTCCTTGGACTGTAACTGTCCCGCCTGCAGGGGACAGACGCTCGAATCTTTGAAAAAAATGGAAAAGAGATCGCGTGAGAAACTCATTGCCCGCCATAACCTCTACCAGATAACAAACGAACTTTCGATCGTCAGAAGGTACGTGAAAGAAGGACGGCTGTGGGAACTTGCAGAGATGAGGTGCAGAGCACATCCCGCATTACTTGAAGCACTCAGAAAACTGAAGGAACATTCGGAATTTTTTGAACTCACAGAACCGATCAGCAGAGAAAGCGCCATGTTCTACACCGGAACGGAAACGCGTGCGAGACCGTTGTTCGTCAGATATGAGAAAAAACTTTTGGAAAGATATATCGCTCCGACCGATAAGGCCGTATTGTTTCCTGATGGGGGTAAACCGTACAGTCGTCACTATGCATCTGAATTCGCCAAAGCGAGAAGGGCAGGGTACACACCGGTTGTGATGTCCCCGTTCGGTCCAGTACCCGCAGAACTCGACGAGATATATCCTTTGGCACAATCGCTTTTCCCTGAGACCAATGATAAAGAGACGGACGAAGAGAGCGAGCGCATGACATTCGAGTTCCTCGCCGCCGCAGGATTCAAGGACATTAGGGAATTCGAGGATATGGATGATGATGATGACATGGAATATGATGCAGATATCCTCAGGGCAAAGGCGACTGCGAGATATCAATTCGGAATCCCCGCAGCGGACGTACTGTTCAGAGGGGACGTTGAACTCATCAAGAGCAGGAAGACCGGGAAGATAAGGAACGTCATCTCTGACGGAGAACACGTGCTTTCTATGAGGGCCGGAGATGGATTCTATACCCTGAGGGCGGAAGGTGCGAAGAGGATAATACTCGCCGTCCCCTCGCCGGAGATTCGAGTCATCATCGCGGATGATGCGGTGCCTTTCGTTTCAGAAGGTAGGAATGCATTCTGTCAGTTCGTGATCGATGCGGATCCTGAGATAAGACCTATGGAAGAGGTCATAGTCACCGATAAAGACGACAGATTCGTCGCAACGGGCCGTGCGGTCCTTACAAGGGATGAGATGAAATCATTCGGAAAGGGAATCGCCGTCAAGATCCGCAGTGGATCCGAGAACGAGGCCTGAGGCCTCCTCTGCGATCTTCATACACGCCAGCAGATCATCCGCAGAGTTCTTCATGGATCCGGCATCGTTCGCCTTTATCCTGAAGGTTATGGTCCCCTCCGACAATACGGATTCGACATAACCCTTGTTGTCCGGTTCCAGCGCACGATACACCGTATCCGCTGTCCTGCTGTCCTTGTACGTGAGATCGATCTCGAGTTCCATCATCTTACGTCCTCTGGTCCAGAACCGCCCTGCTAACAGCCATTCCTACCTCGTCCGTTGTCATCTTGCCCCCCATGTCAGGCGTCACACGACCGTTCTTCAAACAGTATCTGACGGCATTGAGAACGATCCCTCCCGTCTCCGGATACCCGAGGTTATCCAGCATCATCTTCGCAGCAAGTATGGCCGCTATCGGATTCGCGATGCCCTTTCCTGCGATGTCGGGTGCAGACCCATGTATCGGTTCGAACATGCTCGTCCCCTTCGGATTGATGTTACCGCTTGCTCCGAGTCCGAGACCCCCCTGCAGTTGAGCGCCCAGATCCGTGAGCACATCGCCGAATAGATTCGGCACGGCCACCGTACCGAATGTCTCAGGACGTGCGATCATGGCCATTGCCATGGCATCAACGTACATGTAATCCAATTTCATCCCGTGTTCTGCCGCTTTGGCTTCGAATATCCTCCTCTGGAATCCGTATATGTCAGTGCAGACGTTCGCCTTGTCCACGAGAGTCACTTTTTCATCGCCTCTTGCCCTGGCATACTCGAATGCATAATCGGCGAATCTTTCCACACCCTTTCTGGATAATAATCCGATCTCGAAGGCGAACTCTTCCGGCGGTTCCGATGAGACGTCTAGCGAAAGTCTTAGTTCGTAGAGTTCCCTCTTCAATTTTATGCCCACGTTCCCGCCGCTGGAACCGACCATACCGCCGGCACCCATGTAGAAATCCTCGGTATTCTCCCTTATGAAGTGGATATCGAAATCGACCTCCCTCTTCAGAGGTACGTATGGATGCCATGACGTTACAGGTCTCAGATTGATGTAGAGGTCCAGTGCGGTCCTCATCTTAAGAAGTACACCCTGTTCCAAAACCCCTGGTTTGACCTTGGGATCGCCGATCGCACCGAAGTAGATCGAGTCTTTCTCCCTCAGATCTGCGAGTTCCTCATCGGTGATCAATTCCCCTGTCTTCAGATATCTGCTGGAACCGACGTCGAAGAGTTCGGCATCATAATCGAAGGACGAGATCTCCGACACGGCATCGAGCACTTTCATCCCCGCATCGATGACTTCCTTGCCGATTCCGTCTCCCGGTATCAGAGCGATGTGTTTCATTATCTTTCACCCTTTATCTTGGCCATCAGTCCACCCGCGGATATCAGCGAACCGATGAACTTCGGATACTGCGGGAATGAATATACTTTCCCGTCCTCTACATCGACGATAGAGCCTTTGTCAGGGTCCACCACTATGACATTTCCCTCTGCGGAATCGACCTTGCACTCAACGAGGAGCAGTCCTATATTGATGGAGTTCCTGAAGAATATACGTGCGAACGATTCTGCGACGACACAGGATATTCCCGCTTCGATCAGAGACAGCGGAGCATGCTCCCTGGATGAACCGCAACCGAAATTCTTTCCTGCAACGATGATGTCCCCTTTCCTAATCTGGGATGAGAAACCTGGTCTCACTTTCTCGAAGATATAGTCGTTCAGATGATCGAGATTCTCTGCCAGCAGACGTTCTGCCGGGATTATCTGATCCGTGTCGACATGATCCCCGAATCTCCATATCCTCCCTTCTATCGATTCCATCAGAGTTCCTCCGGCGTTACTATCTTACCCGCAATCGCCGATGCTGCCACAACGGCCGGTCCTGCAAGATAGACCTCTGAATCCTTGTGTCCCATACGCCCCACGAAATTTCTGTTCGTAGATGATACGGCTTTCTCACCTTCGGCAAGTATCCCCATGTATCCTCCGAGACACGCACCGCAGGTCGGTCCTGATACGAATGCACCGGCCTCCGTGAATATCTTGGTTATGCCTTCATCCAACATCGCATTGAACACACGCGGACTTGCAGGTACGACTATGAATCTCACCCAGGGTGCGACTTTCTTTCCTCTGACTATCTCCGCGGCGATCCTCATGTCCTCTATGCGTCCGTTGGTGCATGAACCCAGATACGCCTGGTCGACCCTAACATCACAATCCCTAACTTTTCTTCCGTTCTCCGGAAGGTGTGGGAATGCCACCATGGATTCCAACTCCGAAAGATCGTATCTCAGTACATCGCTGTATACTGCGTCCGCGTCCGCGTGGACCGGCTCATATCTTCCCTTCACCGTATCCTTGATGTATTCCCTCGTCAGATCGTCATATGGGAATATACCTGCTTTCCCACCTGCCTCTATCGCCATATTGGCAACTGTCAGTCTGTCCGGTACGGAAACGTTTGCCACGCCCGGTCCCGTGAACTCAAGGGTCTTGTACGTTGCACCATCAACACCGATATCGGTGATGATCTGGATTATCAGATCCTTACCGCCGACATATCTTTTGAACGATCCGGTGAGCTCTATCTTGATGGTCTCCGGAACCTTGAACCAAAGATGTCCGGTCGCGAACACGGACGCGGCCTCCGTAGAACCTATACCTGTTGAAAAGGCCCCTATCCCCCCGTAGGTGCATGTATGCGAATCGGCACCGACGATCAGTCTTCCTGGTGCCGCGAATCCTTCGTCTATCATCATCTGGTGACAGACCCCCGAACGACCGACCTCGAAATAGTTTCCGACGTTATGACGGCAGGCGAACTCCCTCATGAGCTTCGCCTGCTCTGCGGAAGCGACATCCTTGTTTGGGACATAATGGTCCGGTATCAGTACCATCTTGTCCGTTTTGGCAGGCATATCGAGTTTTTCAAATTCTCTGAACGCAATAGGTCCAGTTACGTCGTTCACCATAACATAGTCTACCTCTGCTTCGACTATCTGTCCGGCGTATGCGTCTTCTCCGGATTTGTTGGAGAGTATCTTCTCTGAAATCGTCTTTCCCATCAGTCTTTCCTCTTTGATGAATAATCCCTGTTTATAGCTTCCATGATGGCATCGACGGAAGTATCCACGATGTCGAGACCCACGGCCTTTCCCGCAGATACGTTACCATCATTCTGCGCATTTTTTATCATTACTGTCACCTCGCAGAGAGAATCGCTTCCCCCCGTTATCGCTTCGAGTCTCAGTTCTTCCAACGTGATCTTCTCGTTCACAGCGCCACGTATCGCATTTATGGCGGCATCCACGGGACCGAGTCCTGTCTGGGCACATGTGTTCTTGACCCCCTCTATGTCCACGGTCACGGTGGCAGTCGGTGTGACGTTCTTCCCCGTCACAACGACGAACTCCTTGAGTTTGACGCATTCCGCCGATCTACCCTTCCAGAGAGTGTTCTCCGCGATCACCGCCAACTCGATGTTGTTTATATCCTTGCCGCCTACCGCAAGTTCTTTGATGTTCGCCATCAGCTCGGGCATCATCGATTCCGGGAAATCTATATTCATGGCATTCAATCTTTCTTTGACCGAATGGGCCCCGGAGAGCTTACCTATGGTTATATTGCGACTCATGCCGACCATTTCCGGCGGGAACGCCTCGTATGTGGCCGCGTTGTTGAGCACACCATGAACATGGATCCCGGATTCATGCGCGAACGCATTCCTTCCCACAATGGGTTTGTTGTACGCTATCTGATAACCTGTATGTCTGGAGACGATCTTCGACACAGGACCGAGTTTAGTAATATCGAACTTATCGATGCCGTAATTTATGAACAGCCCCGTTGCAACCTCATCCATAGAAGCGTTGCCTGAACGTTCACCGAGTCCGTTTACACATACATGTATTTGATCGGCTCCCGCTTCCACCGCGGCAAACGAATTGGCGACCGCCAGTCCGAGATCGTTGTGACAGTGCACGGCCATCGGTATTCTGATATCCTTCCTCAGTTCACCGATGAGGTATCCCATCGCCTCTGGTATGATCACCCCCACAGTATCAGGAACGTTTACGATATCGGCACCCGCTTCCTCCACCGCCTTGTAAACCTCCCTGAGATAGCCGAGTTCCGTACGTGTCGCATCCTCGCATGAGAATTGAACATAGAGACCGTGCGACTTGGCGTACTCCACCGTATCGACCGCCCTTGCGATGACCTCGTCCCTTGTCATTTTCAACTTGTACTTCAGATGGATGTCTGAAGTGGCGATGAACGTGTGTACATAATCCGCTCCGCTGTCTATCACCGCGTCCACATCGGCGTGTGTTGAACGAGCAAGACTGCATACCCTGGCCTTCGTACCGAGCCTTGCTATCTTTCTTACGGTCTCTTTCTCCGTTTCGCTGGAAGCCGCGAACCCCACCTCCATGACATCCACGCCGATCTCGTCGATGGCCTGTGCCATGACTATCTTGTCATCTGCACTCAGTGCAATACCGGGTGATTGCTCGCCGTCCCTGAGGGTGGTATCCAACAACATCACATCCCCCACGTTTTTCTTTCCGAGGATCAGCTGGTTGTAAGGGCTTACACTGATCTTTCCTTTCCAACACTTAGCGCTCTCACTGGTTTGTTGTTTCTCCATAAAAAACCACCCAAACCGTCCGCTGCTATCAACTGCTTCAGAATAGAAGAATTAGGGATAGTGCAGCATAGATCATTTTTTGACCCCTGACGGTGGGTAGCGTTACAATGTACCCGTATTTTAATCTAGCGAGCGAAAAACCATGGGATATTGACGGAAATACGGCAGAATGAATGGAAAAGATGCTGCCTGCGACATAGCGCAGGCATTTTTGTGATTTATGAATTGGATTTCCAACGTCCGTGAACGTTGCACAATTCCCATGCCACGATATTCTTGGCGGTCGTCTTGAAAAAAGCCTCCGGAAGATCGCCTGGCTTGAGATATTTTCTCATTATTATCCCATCGGCACATATCTCTATGAATACGATGTGATGGTCCGCGGTCATCGGGTGGGGCATTTCCTTTCCTACCTTCACAAGAACGCCGCCGTCCTTGTTCTCTATGTACGGAACGTGCTTCTCAGTAGCATAATCTGCCGTCTTGATCTCAAGGAGTATCATATCCTTTCCGCAGCAGACCAGTGTTCCCTTGCCTGCATACTCAACTTCCACTATGTTCCCGCACACGGTACACATATAGATCGCTCTTTGGCTTGTCATGGTTAACACCGTGTGGATGCAATCTTGTTCAAGCTATTAAAAGAGTGACATCCGAACTCCGTACTCGCTACTGCGTTCCCTTTATTAGCGGGTAGTACTGTGTCGGGAATATGAAAACGATGCTCATAATCAACGGAAGTCCGAGAAAAAACGGTTCCGATTCTGCGATAATCGGAATGCTCTCCGAAAAGGCTTTGAAATTCGGCTACACACCGGAGACCGTCGAGATCTGCCATCTTGAAATCAACGGGTGCAAGGCCTGCATGGAGTGTAAGGAACACGGAATATGCGCCCAGAAGGATGATATGACAGAGCTGTACGACAGGATAAGATCCGCAGACATGCTTGTTCTTGCATCACCCATATATTTCGGCGGGGAAACAGGTCAGATGAAATGTTTCATGGATCGTCTTTACGCCATGATATCCACTAAGAACGGAGAGAGACTTGCCGACATGGGTAATGTGAAGAAGGCATCGATCGTCTTGACTTGCGGTGCAGGTGACGGACAGATGAGATACGGCGGAGTACTCGCCCGTCTCACGGCAACCATCAGATCCTTCAATATCATGGATATTTCCGGTTCCATCATACCTGGTGCCTCGCCTGACAAGATAGCGGACATGGACTTCGTGAAGGAATATCTGGATGGCATTGCATTCCAACTAGGGATGTGACCATGATAATTCCCGTCATCCCATCCACGACAGTCAATGGGAATGTACTGGTCGGACATTTGACGTTTGACGGTTCCGAACCACGAATCTGCGGTCATACGGAGGATTTCATCCCGTTCACATCCAAGATGTCATCGCAATACGATCGCGGCCACCCTTTCCTCATATTCGACGTGAAGGGAATGCGCGACAGAACTATGAACATTGAACTTCTGAAGGGCATGAAGATCCGTGGAAAAGACATCTGGTTCCTGACATGCATAGAAAGAGTGGAAGATGTTTTCGATGCCTTCAACACGGATGCGGATGTGCTTCTGATCCCATATCATACCGTCAGATCGGACAGTGAACTGATGGAGATGCACGCGGTTTCCGACGGATCCTTCCCCGTGCTCTTTGTGAGTAACAGGATGACGTATACAAGGAACGGAATGAAGGATACCAAGGAAATCATGGACAAGGTGACAGATATGGGCTTTACATCGGTCGCAGTATTCGATCTATCAGGAACACTGACCAGAAATGATTGGGATGCTTTATCGGATGACGTAAGGATCCTGCCGTTTTCTCAGAAACCAGTGGAACGAACTACTCTGGATGAATCTGATTTCGAATGGGTCTTCAGATCCGCCATTTGACCTTCTCCGCTAATTCTTTGCCGAATTTATACGATGGTTTTGCCACATGTGAAGTGTCCCATTCATCCGTACTTTCGACGAGACATTCCCCTCCCCACGTGGCTCTGACCGTTATCGCAAATGCCCTGCATATGGAGATTATATTCTCAAACCTTGGATTTCTGGAACCGCCGTTCGACATCAGTGCGACGATCTTGTCCGTAGGTTCCTCCTCCAACGATACCCAATAGCATTGGAATCTATCTATGACCTGCTTCAGAATCGAAGAAGGCCCTGAAAAATAGACCGGGGTGGCAAGGATAAAAATATCCGACTCGTCGAATGCCTTGTATATCTCGCACATGTCGTCATCTATCGAACAAACACCGTCGCCGATACATTCGTTGCATCCTGTGCAATGACATATGTCCATATCGTACGGCCTGATGATCTTCACATCGATATCTTCTTCCGATAACGCGTCCGCTGCGGACTGAACTTGCACCTCCGTGTTGCCATCATTTCTAGCACTGCCTACGACCATGGTTGCTCTCATACGCGACAAACAGGTTCGTGTGTGGTTTTATATCTTTCCAGGGTATTAGGGAGATGGACAGAATGAAAATGGATGATTTTACCAAGGCAAAGGATATGATATTTCCAAGAGATGTCCTTATAGGCCATGACACATTGCCAGAGATAGCAAAGATGTGTGATGGCCTGAATTTCGCGGATTGCGGAATGATCGTCTCAGGAGAAAATACATACAAATCAGCAGGCAGAATCGTCAACGATTATATGGTCGACTCCAAATACAATATCCATGTCAAATTGACGGGGATTGCCACACTCGCAAATGTCAAAGAGGTCACGGATGCAGGCAGAGAATACAAGGCCAAATTCCTGTTAGCGGTCGGGGGAGGTAGCAAGATCGACATCGCAAAAATGGCCGCCATGGACCTGAATGTGCCCTTCGTGAGTATCCCGACATCAGCGGCACATGACGGCATTGCATCGGGAAGGGCTTCTCTTAAATCGGACATGGGCCCGAAATCCATCGAGGCCGTCTCTCCGCTCGGAATCCTAGCTGACACCGGCGTGATCTATGAAGCACCTTACAGGTCGTTGGCATCTGGATGCGCAGATGTTATTTCCAATCTGACCGCCCTCAAGGATTGGGAATTTGCGAACAGATTGAGGAATGAGAGCTTCAGCAGTTCCGCATACGCTCTTGCGCTTCATTCCGCAAATACCATAATAGAGAACTCCGAACTCATAAGACCGGGCGTGGAGGAGAGTACATGGATAGCATTGAGACCGATCATCATTTCGGGTATCGCAATGTCCGTGGCTGGGAGTTCCAGACCTGCCAGCGGTTCAGAGCACATGTTCTCCCATGCACTGGATGTCCTTCATCCTGGAAAAGCTATGCACGGCGAACAGTGCGGTGTGGGTTCGATCATGATGATGTATCTACACGGAGGGGATTGGATGATGATAAGGACTGCTTTGAAGAACATCGGTGCACCCGTTAATGCAGATCAATTGGGCCTTAAACCGGAAGATATCATCGATGCCCTCGTCGAGGCACAAAAGATCAGAAAGGACAGATTCACGATCCTGGGTGATCGCGGACTTGACGCTAAGACGGCGGAAATCGTTGCGAAGAAGACACTTGTAATTTGAGGTAGAGAGATGGTATTGATTACTTTGATCGGGGAGACGCAGGCTCGAATCGGAAACAGATTCTACTTTCTGGGACCGCAAACCGAATGCAGGGACTGCAGACTCAAGGGCGTATGTTTCAACCTCGAGACGGGACGTCTCTACGAGGTGACAAATCTCAGGGATACCCATCATGACTGCGAGATGCATGAGTCCGGCGTAAGGGTTGTTGAGGTCGAGAAAAAACCTGCACTCGTGACCGTTCCCAAGAAACTCGCGATCGACGGCAGCATGATCACGTTCGAATCGAGAAAATGCTCCGAGCTCAGATGCGAATACTGGCAACAGTGCCATCCGCTTGGGATAAAAGATGGGGAGAAACTCCCTGTCGTAGAGGTTGAAGAAGATATACCCTGTGATATCGACGAGAAACTCACACTGATCAAGCTCGGCTGATCAGAATTTTTCACCGGTGATTCTCTCATACATCCCAATGTACAATCTGCTCACGCTGTTGATCACATCATCCGGGAGTGCGGGTATCTCTGGTTCCGCTAATCCTTTCTCGCGTGCTTCCATGAGTTTTTCGTGATATCCGGTCTCACGGTAATGCTGGCGTACCATTTCCTTGCTCAGTTCCTCTACCTGTCCAGATGCGTATGATACTGAATCCCACCAGCGGTCCTCGTCAAGAGTCCCGAAGGTGTCTATCACCATGAGATTGCGGTGTTCGTCATATCCGAACTCCTTTTTCCCGTCACAGTGGATCAACTGGCGCTTCGCGGCCTCCGTGGCTATTACCTTGTCTATCGCCAGTACCGTATCCATTATCCCCTTATAGTCATCGTCCGTGAGTCCAGCTATCTTTTTGGCCTCTTCTTCATCCAGGTCGCGATCATGGGCTTCCAGCTTGGTTGTGGTCTCCAGATACGGACGAGGGAGCATCTCGCCGTACTTCACTTCGTGACCCTTCGGGAATCCAAGGTCCTCTGGTCCGATCTTTCCTTTCTTGACACGGTCCATAAGCGAACCTGCAGCATAATGCCTGCAGATTACCTCCAGAGGAATTAGGTAGTTCACCGTATCCGTGTGGATCTTGTCGTAATCCTCGATTATATTGAATCTCTTCACCCTCATTCTATTGGGGGGCAGATATTCTATGAAATGATTCCTGATGCCCTTGGACTGAAGAAGAGTGAACCAATATTTCGCAGTCCTGCACAACGTCTCTCCCTTGTACGGTATTTGGGACGGTATTATCTTGTCGAATACGGATATGTTGTCTGTGAATACAAATTCCAGCATCCTGTCGTCGACGGCGTAAACCTCTTTCACCTTACCGGTCCTGATATGCTCCATGACCGCTGATTGTCAGCGACGTATTAATATTTCTCTTTGCAGGCGGTGCATGCTGGATTCTTAGCTATCGGAATGAGACGGAAGCAGTTGTCCTCCGAATCCACGGTAAGCAGTTTTCCTGCCAATGTCTCACCCTTTCCCGTAATCAGTTTCAGTGCCTCATTGGCCTGTAAGGATCCGATCAATGCCACCATCGAAGATACTGACGGCTTCACCTCCCCGGTATCTTTTCCGAGTATGCAGTTCAAACACGGCGTACTGCCCGGGATAATAGTGGTTACCTGACCGTGGAACGAATCCACACCGCCGTGGACCAATATCCTGTTACTCTCGAGTATAGCTCTGTTCAGAACAAGACGCGAGTCTATTGAATCGAGACAATCGATAACGACATCGCACGTTTCAATGAGACTGACAGAGTTATGATCTGTCAATCTCTCCGGACAAAGGACGACTTCCGTTTCAGATGATAGCTTCCTGACCCATTCACCAGATGACACGACCTTCGTGTCTTTCATGTTTCCAGCATAGATGAACTGTCGATTCATGTTTGATTCTGTTGGAACATCGTCATCTATCAGCACCATCCTGCCGACGCCTGCAAGTGCCAACTGAGTTATCACGTTACATCCCAGCCCTCCACAACCGACTATTGCAACAGTTGCATTTTCGATTCTCCTCTGACCGCTGTCCCCGAATATGGGGATCTGCCTGGAGAACCTAGTCATCTCTTCCCTCTAACAGTGTAATGGTGTCCCTTATGACCGCTTCTGCGGCACTGTATCTTATGTCCGTTCTGGAACCTCCGAAGATGTTCACCGAACTGACTGTGTCCTTTCCGTCGGTAACTGCGACATGTACCAGTCCCACCGGTTTATTATTCGATCCGCCCGATGGTCCGGCGACACCCGTCACCGCAGCCGCAACATCCGATCCGTATACACGTCTGGCACCTTTGACCATTTCTATGGCCGTCTCTTCACTTACGGCACCATATTTCGTAAGGGTGTCGTGAGATACCCCCAGAACCGATTCTTTGGATTCGTTCGAGTATGTTACGGCACTTCCCAGAAAGAATTCCGATGCACCTGCCTCCGAGGTGATGATCGACCCTATGAGACCGCCTGTACAGGATTCTGCCAAAGCGAACGTCAACCTTCTGTCTTTCAGTAATTCAACCATGCGTCTGAGTTCAGAGTTGCATTCCATCAGGCGACTCTCCCATAAGCTCTCTTATCCTGCTGACACCATCTATCTGATCTATTACCTCTGCGACTTTCTCTGGAACCAGATACCGCCAATCATCTTCATCGAGAATCCTCTGTCTAACCTCTGTTCCGGAGAATTCTGCCCTGTTGTACAACGGAGAATTGCGGATCTCGTAGCCGGCCTCGTAGAACAGACGTCTTGTGTACTGATTATTGGAGTAAACTATCGAGAACGGCGGACACATTGTTTCCACCTGTGAAACCCAGACAGAATATCTGTTGAGATCCTCTATCGGTATTATGAAGGCATTGTCTATCCCCTCGTCTTTCAGGGTCCTTGCTATCATCAGATAGCGTTCACCTGCGGTGAACGGATTATCCTTTGTGTGAGAGTACTGCGCACTTCCGATGCCTATGGTTACATGGTCGGACTCTGAAGCGACCTTGCGAATGACCTCCATGTGTCCCTTGTGCAGAGGTTGAAATCTACCGATGATCAGAGCATAATTCTCGTATCCGCGTATCTCACGCATAGACATGTCATTACAATCTTTGGATATAAATATGGGTCGAATAGAAGAATGAAAAAGGTTTTACGTTACACGGATCAGAACGGGGTAGGTACTCCGCCCGGAGATTGCTCTTCGAATATCGGCTCGGGGGCCTCCGCCTCCTCGACCGCTTCAGTCGCTTTACCGACAGCCGTATCGACCGCTCCGATCTTATGCGAATGTGACGTGACCTTGGGAGGTACGAGCTTCTCCGCAGTAGACTTGCCGTTATCTGTGATCGGAAGCAGCTTCTTGAGATACTCTTCCTTTCTAGGACAGTCCTTGAACGCGTACTCGAGAACATCACGGAGATTCTCAACGAGTATTATCTCCATCATATCGTAGTACTTCGCCTCGATCATGACATCCCTGGCATTTTCCTTCGGTATTATCGCTTTCTTTATACCTGCCTGAGCCGCCGCTTCCAGTTTTGCTGTAAGACCGCCGACCGGAAGCACCTGTCCGCGAACATTCAGACTTCCTGTCATTGCCATCGTCTGATCGATCGGAATGTTCTCCATCGCTGAGAGCACAGCCGTCGCGATGGTGATGGAGGCACTGTCCCCTTCAACACCGTCGTACGTTCCGATGAACTGTATGTGTATATCGGATTCCGATATGTTCGTGAGCGTGTACTTCTTTATGACCGCGGAGATGTTCTCGACCGCTTCCTTGGCTATATCCCCGAGTTTTCCCGTTGCGACTATGCGACCCGCCTTCTTCACCTGAGAAGGTGCGACCTCTGCAACTATCGGGAGAACTATTCCGGAATACTCCGCCATATTGGAACTCGCATTGAGCGCCGCAAGTCCGTTGATCATCCCCACGGCGTAACCGTCGGTTTTGAACAGGTCATACATCTTGTGACTTTCGACCACACGGTCTGCTAGTTGCTGTTCGAGGCTGCGTGCAGTCTTCCTGGCAGTGATAACATCATCGACGGTGACTATACTCTCCTTCTTGTCCACTGCCACGTCTCCAGCCACACGTATAAGACCTCCGAGTTCCCTGAATCTGAGTGTCAGCTCACCCTTTCTTCCTGCACGACGCTGCGCTTCTCTAAGCACCTCTCCCGCGGCGTACTTGTCGAAATGAGGTATCTTTCCGTCCTTCTTGACTTCCTGAGCGATGAATCTGACGATATTGTGACGATTCTCATCGGTATCGGGCATCGTGTTCTTCATGTATACTTCGTAACCGTATCCCCTGATCCTCGACCTCAACGCTGGATGCATACCTTCGAGCGCATCGAGGTTACCGGCGCAAACAAGAACGAAATCCGTCGGAACGGGTTCGCTCTTGACAAGTGCTCCAGAGGATCTCTCGCTCTGTCCGGTGATCGACAGTTTCTTCTCCTGCATTGCAGTCAGGATCGCCTGTTGGGACTCCATCCTGAGCATGTTTATCTCATCGATGAAGAGCACTCCCTTGTTGGCCTTATGGATTGCACCCGCCTCCAGCCTGTCGTGCGACGGAGTCTCCAAACCTCCCGACTGGAAAGGATCGTGCCTCACATCGCCGAGGAGCGCACCGGCGTGCGATCCCGTTGCGTCCACAAAGGGCGGCTTGTCACCGGCTTCGTGACCAACCAACAGCTTGGGTACTATGATCACCTCCTGCTTTTGGTTGGGCGTTCTGAATACGATGTACATCAGGAACGCTCCGAGAATGGCGATCCAAAGCAGGGTCGCCTCACCCGTGTATATGAAATAGAAGATTCCCAGCGCTATGATGCCGAACATCAGATAAAGAATCATGTTGTTCTTCTGACTCTTCCGTGCTGCGGCCTGGAGCTTCTGCTCCGTGACTATGGGCTTGCCTTTACCGGCCGGCAACACACGTATTCTTGGCTCATTGAAATCCTCGGGATTGTGGTATGCAATGACATCCTGGAGTTCTCCCTGCGGAAGGTATTCCACCATTGAATTTGCAAGCATGGACTTACCTGTTCCCGGCTCTCCGATGAGCATCACATGTCTCTTCTGCGAAGCGGCCTTCTTTATAACCTCCACCGCTTTGTCCTGGCCGATGACCTGATCCGCCATCTTCTCAGGGACTGCGATTTCCTCGGTGGAACTGAATGTCTGCTGCTCGATCCACTCGTCGAGGGGCGCTACGGACACTTTGGTATTGTTCTCCATAATTCCCTTTCCTGGTAGTCTATGAATGATTCTCTATAAAAATGTTATCTGATAATAACACTTTTGCTCTACTGCGAAGACATGTGTAAACCAGATACGAGTGCATGAGATTTCTTTATCATTTCAGATACTGGCACATCCGCAAATATAAATCACACTCAACACATATATATTGATACGGAATTCAGATGCCGATGAATGTTGACGAACTTGATTTATCAGAAGAGATCCGCTCTGCGCTGAAAGAACAAGGCTATGTACAACTTCATCCCCCTCAGGCAGAAGCGGTGCCGAAAGCATTGATGGGCAGAAATCTGGTCGTAGCTGTACCGACGGCAAGCGGTAAATCCCTGATAGGTTACATAACGGCGTTGAAGATCATACTTCAGGAACACAGGAAAGTATTGTACATCGTTCCTCTGAAAGCACTTGCAGCAGAAAAGAAAGAGGACTTCGATAGGTTTTCATACCTCGGATTTAAAACCGCCATGAGCACTGGGGATCTCGATTCCGAGGATCGCTGGCTCAATGATGCCGATGTTATCATTGCAACGTCTGAAAAAGCTGATTCCCTCATAAGACACGGAAGCGGTGTCATAAACGATCTCGGACTCGTGATCGCAGACGAGATCCATCTGATCCATGACCCGACAAGGGGCCCGACTTTGGAAGTTGCTCTTACTAAATTGAAACGCAGAAATAGAAATATGCAGATAATCGCATTATCCGCCACAATATCAAATGCTGATAGCCTGGCACAGTGGTTGAATGCAGATCTTGTGAAGATGGATTGGCGTCCTATACCTCTGCACGAAGGTGTCTACTATAACAGAGAAGTCACATTTGAAGACGGAAAATCGATCGACATCTCGGGTACAGGCGATGAAATTTGGCAACTTATCTCCGGTACCATAAATGACGGCGGACAATGTATCGTCTTCGTGAACTCCCGTCGTTCCACTGAGGCTTTAGCCGTAAAATACTCCATTGAGATGAAGAAAATTGCCGGCAGAACGCTTTCCTCCGAAGAATTGGATACCATCGAAGGCGACGCCAACAGCACAGCGCTGGGAAGAAAGCTATCGGCTTGTGTCAAATGCGGAATGGCATTCCACAATGCCGGGCTCACATACAGACAGAGGCATTATGTCGAAGAGAATTTCAGATCGGGCAATATCAAATGCATAATCGCCACACCGACCTTGGCCGCCGGAATCAATCTTCCCGCGAGAAGGGTCATAGTACGCGACACGAAACGTTTTGAATCGAATTCCGGAAACACCCCTATATCCGTTATGGAGATCAAACAGATGTGCGGCCGCGCCGGAAGACCAGGATATGATCCGTACGGTGAATCAATATTGATTGCGAAGAGCTACAGCGACTACGAACATCTGATGGATGATTATGTGATGTGCGACTCTGAGAGCATAATGTCGAAACTCGGCAATGAACAGGTACTCAGAAGCCATATACTCGGACTAATAGCCACCGGAGACGCATCCTCTGAAGATGAGATAATCGGATTCATCAGAGATACATTCTACGGCAACGAATCGGAATTGTACGGCATCGAAAGTGCAGTGGAGAACGTAGTGAAATTTCTTGCAGATGAAGAGATGGTGACACGTTCCGGCGATAGGATCCATGCCCTTCCATTCGGAAAAAGGGTGTCCGATCTATACATCGATCCGAAATCCGCCGTCATACTCAGGAATGCAATCGGGAAGATCAAAGGCGATGTGAAGGATTTCCCTGTGCTACATGCGGTATCCTCCACACCGGATGTCCTCGGTCTCTATCCCAGGAAGAAGGACGAGGGTATTCTGACCTCATTGCAGGAAACTTGGTGCAACGATCTGCTCGTGGATGTGCCCGAGGAGAACGATGATCGGTATGAATATTTCCTAGGCAATATGAAAACCGCGGCACTGATCATGGATTGGATTTCCGAGATAGATGAGGACACTATGACGGAGAACATGGGCATAGGACCCGGGGACATACGTTCGAGAGTGGATATGGTCGATTGGATCCTGTACGCAATGAGCGAGATCGCGGTGATATACAAGCCTGATGTAGTGAAGAAACTCCGCCCTATGCTCGTTCGCGTCAGATACGGTGTGAAAAAGGAACTTATAGACTTGGTCTCATTCAGAGGTGTCGGAAGGACAAGGGCAAGGATACTCTATGACAACGGCATCCGCACCAGAAATGACGTCATTGAGACCGATTTCAACAAACTTGCAAACCTCCCCCGCATAGGCCCCGCGCTGGTGAGGAGCATGAAGGAACAGACCGGCACAGACTGCAGTACTAAATTCACTCCGGATCCGATAGATGATGAAACAGAACTTGGAAGCTCGACCGCTCGGGACGCACCCAAACAGTCAAAGCTCCTTGATTTCTGATCTCATTCTGATAGTATCCTTTTCACGGCCTCGATGTCGTTGGCACACTTGATCGGCGGTTCACAGTTCTTTATGATCGTATCCGGATCCTTGAGCGCATTTCCAGTGCATATACACACCACACGCTCTTCTTTGTCTATGATACCCATTTCGCGAAGCTTTTTGGCACCTGCCACTGATGCTGCGCTTGCAGGCTCCACACCGATGCCTTCCCTTCTCCCCAGCAGTCTCTGGGCATTGAGTATCTCATCGTCGGTGACGGATACGGAATATCCGCCGGTGTCGTAGATCGCCTTGAGCGCCTTCCTTCCGCTGACCGGATTTCCGATCCTGATCGCGGTTGCGACCGTCTCTGGGTGATCCTCCGGGATGAAATCTTTCGTCCCGTTGTTGAACGCATTCGCTATCGGCATCGCACCTGCGGCCTGGATCCCTGTGAGCATCGGTATCTTATCTATCCATCCGACTTCCTCGAGCTCCTTGACCGCTTTGTAGACCGCCCATATGTTCGCCGCATTGCCAACGGGGAGTATTATCCTGTCTGGAACATCGTATCTAAGCTGATCCATTATCTCGAAGAGTACGGACTTCTGACCCTCCGGCCTATAAGGATTGATCGAATTGAGAAGATACAGTTTCCTTTCCTCCGACATCTGTCTCGCCAATGCGAGCGCATCATCGAAATTACCGTCTATGGAGATCACCTTGGCACCAAAGAACAGGGCCTGCGCCAGTTTCCCCGCCGCAACCTTTCCCGACGGAAGGAACACCGCGCATTTCAATCCGGCCTTCGCAGCGTATGCAGCAAGCGACGCGGATGTGTTCCCGGTGGATGCACAACCAACGACCTTTGCACCGATCTCGACCGCGTGCGAAACTCCGATGGTCATGCCGCGGTCTTTGAATGAACCTGTGGGATTGGCCCCCTCGTACTTGACATAGAGATTCGATATCCCTATGTCCTTACCGACCGCCCCGACGTCATACAGAGGCGTGCCTCCCTCTTTTATCGTTATCGCATGTGACGCATCCACGGGCATGAACGGAGCGTACCTCCAAACTCCGATGGGCAATTTGGCCAAATCGGACGGCTTCAACTCCTTTACCGGTTCAAGGTCCATTCTGACAGTCAGGAGACCGCCGCATTTCGGACAGGTATTTACGTACATGTCATCTACGTCGCATCCACAATCCCAGCACACTACCTTATGATTAGCCATATTCAGATCCTCTTGCAGCCTGTACCCCAACTGGTCACCCAGGTGTCGCAGTGCATATCGTTATCCCTATAAAGTTTTACGATCTTCTCAGCGATGACCTCTCCTTCCATATCATCTTTGTCGAAGAAAGAGATCACACATGGACCGGAACCGCCTAGGAATGAGGCTTTGGCCCCTACGGACATAGCCATCTTCTCCGCCTCTTTCAGGTGAGGAACCAGATGGGTCCTCGCCGGCTCGAACACCGCATCCTGTGCCGACCTCCCTATAAGATCTATATCTCCCGTTTCCATACCGTGCACCATACACGACGCATTCCCTACATGGAATACGAGATCCTTGACCGTGACACTCTGCGGAAGGACCTTCCTCGACTCCATGGTTGAAACCATTATGTCCGGCATGGCAACGACTACACCGAGATTTTCGGGAGGCTCTATACTTATGACCTCGAACGGCTCGTAGGAACGTATTACCGTGAACCCTCCGAGGATGCACGGTGCCACATTATCCGCATGGAACCCTCCGGATGTTACGTCTTCCGCATGTGCAGCACACAGAACCACTTCGGTATTTGTCAGTTTCTCACCTGTGAGGACGTGAGCCAGATATGCCCCGCCTGCCGCGGATGCTCCTGATGAACCTATACCGCTGCACGGTCTGATACCTTTCTTGATCTTGATCTCGACACCGAAATCGGCATCACATCTTCTGAGGACCTCCGCGGCAGCGATACTGACTGAATTTTTCTTTGGATCCACGGGAATGCCTTCATGACCGGGTCCTGAGATCTCGCTTATCACGATACCCGATTCGATCTTTTTCCCTTCGATCGTGTCAAAGGGATTCTGAAGTGACATCCCGAAGATATCAAAGCCCGGACCGATGTTCGATATCGTTGCCGGAGCTGCAACTTTGACCCATTCGCTCATATGATCACGCAATCCTTCCGTGCGGTGTACTCTCGGACAGTTCATAAACTTTCGTAAGGCATGCCTTCGTCGAACTTATCTCGCGAACCATTATAATCGACATGTTCCATACCCATACGTCTACCGAGGACGACCGATGGATGCTACAAGGGTCTCGAGAAAAAAGAAGATTGCGGTCATTGCGGTGATCGTGATCATCTTCATCGTGTTGGGATTGGGCGAATATTACCATAGCAACACACACGACGGCAACATGCCTGTTGTCACTATGAGCAGCGACGGAAGTTTCACCTATACCATGACCAGCACCTTCGGCGATGGATATCCGGAAGAACGCGGGACCGTAATCATATCCGTTTACGACGGGGCCGTCCTGCTGACAGTATGTGATCTTGCCGAATCTACGACAACGGATATTCCGGAATGGGCATCCGACGGTGACGGTGTCTCTTTCATATACGATGACGATCCAGCCAGTACCGGAATAGGCTCTAAGAATTCGATACTTAACGACACGTATCAGGGCGAAAACACCACAACGGAGTTCGACGGCGAATGCATAGACGTATGCTATTACACCAAATCGGTCGGTGACATCGACTGCAGATATCTTGCAGACGACTGCGGCACGATCTACGAGATCGTGGTGTCCGATGGTGCGGATAATGCATACAGAGAGACCTTCACACTCATCGATAAGGATACAGATCAGGATATTCGCCAATATTAAGAACAGGGTTCAGTATACGGGAAGTATGGTCTCGAACCTGAGGATCGTGGGAATCAGAGGAAAATGCCCTGTGAAAGAGATCGTAGGACATTTCAATTCCGTGGGAAGCGACGTCATTCTGATGGATCCGTCATATGTTTACTGTGAAGAACAGATATTTTCAGCCGTAGAAC
>JBAYAO010000005.1:0-34418 GCA_041669745.1 Candidatus Methanomethylophilaceae archaeon
CTCCATTTTCACCCCGTCCTCTTCCAACGATATAACGGAGACGTCATCTATCGCTATGAGCTCGGAACCCTTGGACGAAGCTACCGTCCTGATGACCTCCAGCGGACCTCCTTTGTTCACAGTGATGACAGGTACCTTTTCCTTGATTATCCCTGCCTTCTCGAAAGCGATCTTCTCGACCGTGTCGCCCAGATAGGCCGTGTGCTCCAGACTGATGTTCGTGATCACGGACACTTCGGGAAGGATCAGATTGGTTGCATCGAACCTTCCGCCCATTCCCACCTCGACGACGGCATATTCCACTTTCATACGGGCGAAATGAAGAAATGCAATCGCCGTTGTGACCTCGAAGAAAGTGCATTGCATACCTTCTCTCTGCATATCATCCACTACCGGGATCATCCCGTCCATCAACGCACACAGCTCATCGTCGGAGACATTACGTCCCGAGACGGCAATACGTTCATTGAAATCGATAAGATGAGGAGAAGTGTAAAGACCCGTTCTGATGCCGGATTCCCTCAGAACGGAATCGATCATCGCACATGTGGAACCTTTACCATCCGTTCCCGCCACATGTATCGACCTGAACGAATTTTGCGGATTCCCGACCCTTTTAAGCAGCTCTGTGATGTTTATCAGACCGAGCTTGATACCGTGAACGCTCAACCCGTACAACCATCTGAGTGCATCTTCCTTATTGATGGATGTCATTGCATGTCCCTGCAATAAATTCGCTGACCGTGATGCCTTTTTTCTTGGCTATCTTCCTGAAAAGACTCATAGCACCAGATCCGTATTGGGCTGCCTTCTTCTTCTTTGCGGCGATCTCGGGCTGACCTATCATCTCCGCGACCTTCCTGAGAGTCTCTTTCCTGATCTCGCCCGGAACCAGGTCCTTCATATCCATGGTCTTGACGACATCGATGACCCTTTTATCGAGATACGGATACAGAATCGTCTTACCGAAATGCTCGGAGACCGAACGTTCATGCGACAGTGTATCTGTCAGCAAACTGATCATGTCCGCTTCCATCTGATCCCTGAGAGCATCTTCCGACAGACCGATGTACTTTGAGTATCCGGCAAACAGTTCATCGGCGCCCTGTCCGCCGATTATGTACTTCTCCCCTATGTTCTTCGAGACGTAGAACAAGGGTATCTCGAAAGACAGCGTAATGGGATTGTCCGTACCTGAGACCTCTATCATCTCTCTGATATTGGTCTCCAGATTATCCTTCGATATCAGGATGTGCTCCCACGGAAGACCGAGGATCTCCGCCAGTTCCCTTGAGGCGATGACATCGTACGCATCCTCAACTCCGGCCGTGTACAGTCTTACAGACCTTGCGTATTCCTTTGTCATCGCAGCCACTATCCCGCTGTCCAAACCGCCTGAGAAGGCAACTGCGACATCCTTCCCCTCAACCATCCCCCTGATGGTCTCCTTCATTACGGACGTAAGTTCCGCAGAAATATCCATGGGGGTAAATTATGTCTATTCCCTATTTATAATGAGGTTCCGTCGGATGTGTCCTGAAACTGTGTATCTTTTGCCCTGTCTAGAATCCAGGACACCGCAACCATTAAACCGCATCTCCCTTTATCATTCCAATGATGGACAGAGTCACACGTATCGGTGTATCACTTGAACCAGAGCTTCTGAAAGAATTCGACGAAGCCATTTCCAAAAAGGAATATGCCAGCCGTTCGGAGGCAATTCGCGATCTTGTGAGGGACTCCCTTGCCGAAAACGAATGGAAGAATGGGGATTGTTACGTGACGGGCACCGTCATCGTGATCTATGATCAGAACACCAGCAACGTCATGGAACGACTTTCTGCGGTCAAACAGAGGAACAAAGATAACATCTCTGTGTCATTCCAATCCGACGTTGGAAACGACAAGATAGCGGAGATCATAATAGTCAACGGAAAACTGAAGGAACTCAAGGCCTTTTCAAATGAGGCCGCATCCATAAAAGGAGTGCTCAAGGGAAAATTGACTATGGTCGCCCCATCCACGTACAAATCACATCATATCGAATAAGATGAGCAGAAGGATGCCGTTAGATGAGATAATGAACTTCATAAGGCACGATAGGAACATCGCGCTCTATGAGGATCCTTCCGTTCCCTAGATAACGATCGAAGATGCATGTGCCGGCAGGGAACTGTGCAGAGAGGATAAATGTGGCTTATACGGAAAGAACGGTACGTGTCCTCCTGCAGTCGGCACTCCCGAGGAATGTCTTGAAAAACTTCACAGATACGGATACACGACAATGTTGGTACGGACGATAGAGTACGTCGATACCGATGATGAAGAACAAACATTCCCCTTGACCTCCGTATTTCAAAACACCTGCAGGATGATCATGCATATTGTGTGAGAACTGCGAAAACCCTGACGGGAAAAACTGCAGACGTCCTGAATTCCAGGTCCCTCCGATGAGTGGATTCGGTATAAATATCAGAGAATACGCAGAGAAAACGAATCTAGGATTCTCATTCGAGAAGAACAGTATGATCCCTTGTAGGATATTCTTGTTCAATGACGGCAAGACGTTATCATGACACATTGAACCCGACCACTATAGTGGATGTCTTGTTGGACGAACCCACACCGAAGTGGTTCTTCATCATGATATCCGAGGTCGTCGCAGGTGAAGAGAATATCGCATCCTTGCAACCGTCCTTCTCGTTCAATGCAGAATATCTGCATGGAGGGAGTACGAATCTCTCCGTTCCGTCGGTGTTCGAATCCGCAAATATTACAAAATCGTCAGATATCCAAATGACGTCTTTCCTTTCGGAGTATTCTTCCATCATATCCTCCGAAACGGCTGTACCTACGATCTCATCGGAAGAGTTCACCATGATGATGACGGGTGTTCCTTTCGGTTCCTCGAAAGACCCGTTGCTGTATACGACACATATTCTATACTCTCTGCCCATAACCTCTTCAAAGCCGACGTTCTGGACATCCATCCCCGTAATGGAGATCACACTTCTCTCCTCCATGAGAATTCTTTTCGAGAGATCATCATCCATAACGAAGGCGCCGATAACGCCTTTAGTGCTGCTCAGGATGTCCACGACCCTCTCAACGGGATCCATGTTACCCTGTAGTGACGGCTGGGTTGAAATATATAGCTGCTAGATGTCGTACCTAACATTATTAATAAAGGATAGAAGTTGATTGCCACCGATGAGAAAACTCATAATCACGGAGAAGGCCAATGCTGCAAGGAGGATATCGACGATCCTTTCCGATGGCAAAACCCACTCGCAGAACCTTAACGGCGCAAGCGTCATCTCCTTCACCGCAGGCGGTGATGATTACAATGTTATCAGCCTGAGAGGACATATCATAGAACTGGACTACCCTCCTGAGTTCAACGATTGGAGTGCCGGTTCACCGGTAGATCTTGTCTATGCATCACAGATAAAGACCGTGCGTGTTGTGAGTATACTTAACGCGATAAAGGAATATTCGAACGACGCCGATGAGATAATAATCGCGACCGACTTCGACAGGGAAGGGGAGCTCATCGGTCTTGAGACCATAAAGGCCGTTCAGACCGACATGTCCAGGGTGAAAAGGGCAAGATTCAGCGCATTGACGAAAGGTGAGGTCGAGTCTGCATTTGCCAACCTCACCCTGCCCGACGAAAAATTAGCCAATGCCGCGGAGGCAAGACAGATCATAGACCTCTCCTGGGGTGCTGTTCTCACAAGACTCATCTCACTCTCGTCCGGCCAGGTAGGGAAGAATTTCATGTCCGTCGGCAGAGTCCAGAGCCCTACGCTGAAACTGCTCGTTGACCGGAACGAGGAGATCACAAGTTTCATACCCGTTCCATATTGGAAAATCATCGGTAAATTCGGAATGCTCGCGTTCAGAGGAGAACATACGTCCAATCCGTTCTGGAAGAAGGAAGAAGCGGATGCTGCAATGGTCAGATGCTCAGAGTCCAAAACAGGAAGGATCACTTCGTACGATGTTTCGATGAAGGAGGAATACAGGCCCCCACCTTTTGACACGACGATGATGCAGGTGGAAGCCAACAAGATCGGCATCCCCCCCGGGGCGGCCATGAAACTCGCCGAGGACCTATACACGGGCGGATATATCTCGTACCCCCGTACGGAGAACACGGAATACCCGCGAAGTCTCGGATTACGGTCGATATTGGAGAAACTCAAAGAGTCGGATTTCAAGGCGGAGGCGACAGAGATCCTCGCCCAACAGACGATATCCCCTTCGAGAGGCAAGAGAAGAACGACTGACCATCCGCCTATTTATCCGACGGCAGGTGCAAAATCGGACAAGATAAAGGGCGACAAATGGAAACTCTACGAATTGATAGTGAGAAGATTCCTGGCCACCCTCGGCCCCAACGCAGAGGCAGAGATCACAAAGTGCACAATCGATGTCAACAGTGAACCGTTCTCGGCCGAAGGATATGTCCTGAAGAAAGAGGGTTGGAAGAAATACTACAAAAAGTACCTCTCCTACGGCGACACATATATCCCCAAACTGACTGTGGATTCCGAAATAGACGTAAGGTCCATTTCTCTCGATGCAACTGAGACGAGACCGCCTTACAGATACAACCAGGGTTCGCTGATCCAGGAAATGGACCGTCTTAACCTGGGGACCAAGAGTACAAGGCACGACATAATCGGTAAATTGTATTCCAGAAATTACGTTCAGGGGAACTACATGGTCCCCACCGCAAGCGGTGTGGCTCTCACCAAATCCCTGGAGAAACACGGTGGAGGTATTGCAGAACCCGAAATGACCGCAAAGCTCGAACAGGACATGATGAAGATCGGCAGCGGTGAAAGGACGCTCGACGATGTGGTCGAGGAATCACAGGACATGCTCCATAATGCCGCAACGAAGATAGTAGAGGAGAAAGAGGCTATCGGCGATGAGATCAGGGCCGCATTGAGAAAACAGCAATTTATCGGTATATGTCCGAAATGCGGCAACAACATGACGATCAAGAAATCAAAGAATGGGAACTTCATCGGATGCGACGGCTACCCCGACTGCTCATGCGCCTATCCACTCCCGAGAGGCGCACTGATCCAAACCCAGGATACATCTTGCGAAGTTTGCGGTCTGCCCCAGCTCAAGGTGATACGAAAGGGTTCGCCACCCCAGATCTGCTGTATAGATCCGAAGTGCAGCAGCAACACGACAAAAACGAACCTGGGTACATGTCCTACATGCGGTAAGGGAAACATAAGGATAATGTTCTCGAGAGCCGGAAAACGCTTTGCAGGATGTTCCGAATGGCCGGCGTGCACCCAAACGTATCCTCTGAGGCCCAGAGGACTCATCCAGCCCACCGGCAGGTCCTGTGAACTCTGCGGCGCGCCTATAATACTCCTGGGCAGCACCGAATCGTGTATAAACACCGAATGCCCCGGTAAAAAGACTAAAAGACTTTCGAAGAAGGAATGATCAATCGAGTCTGATAACCGTCCTGTGCGTCGGATCGGTGCAATTCGGATCTTTGCAATGCGGATCGGTACACCCTGCATCCCCCGTCTTGGTTACCTTTTTCTTTCCCGGGATCTTCTTTACTGCGGAATCTATCACAGTGCACATATGACTGTATCCTATCCCGTAGACTATGACGTTCATGATCGACCTGTAGCCTTTGACAGGTGAGCCAAATTCGGACCTAGAACGTACCTTACCGTCATCCGTCGTACATGATACGGAGAGCATTCCGTCGTATGTCGTGAAATTCGCTTTGATATGACCTATCATCCCAACGCCAGATGACGTACATCCTACCGCTATCTCCGAAATGACGCCGGAAAATAGACGGTTGGCCTCCACAGCAGACATCCCGCCGAGATCGCCGACGATCTCTATGACCGCCAGCGTCGGAATGAATTCCGCGTCCTGGGTCATCTCATTACCTCTTCCACATTCTCCAATCCGACACCTTTATCGGCCTGTATCTGTTTTATTCTGCCTTCGTATGAAAATGCCCTTATGCATTGCTCTATCTCTTTCAGGTCCTTCACCGAAACGGTGTCGACCTTGTTCAGAAGGACAACATCGGCGACCTTCAGTTGATTCTTCAACGGTCTCTCGAACATCTTCTTCATCTTGAGGAATCTCTCCGCATCGATAACTATCAACGTCTTTACGGAATCGATCCTCAATCCGGACACGTCTTTAACCGAATTTATGATGAACTCCGGATCCGCGATCCCCGTAGGTTCGATTATCGCGATATCGGGTGAGAAATTAACCTGCAACATTCTGAGATCATCGATAAGTCCCGCTTTCAGAGTGCAACATATGCACCCTCCCTTCAGTTCCCTCACTTCCATGCCGTTACGACGAACGATCTCACTGTCTACGCCCAAGGCACCGAAGTCATTCTCTATTATGACGATCTTGCGACCGCTTTCTGCCAGAGGGCCGGCCAATTTCAATATGACCGAAGTCTTGCCGACACCCAGCATTCCTGAAACGATAATTAGATGCATTCTGCTTCCGACATTGGTCTCTGAGTATTAATAGGTTAGAAATCCACCTCAGCATCGCCATCGAAAACTGCATTCAGCTCGTCTATCTCTCTTGCAATGCGCTGGTTGCGGCAGACCGGACACTCGATCTCTTTGCCCAAACTTATTTTCAGATTCACATGTGCGGAATCGAGACTTATTATGCGCCCGCATCTGCAGTACGCCTTCTTCGTCCTGCCGATACCTTTGAAGTTGAGCACCGTATTGCAAAATACAGACGAATCCTGCGTAGCACATGCTGTTTGCATCTTGTCAACAACTCCATTCCAACCGAAGCGATCTGGTGCAAAACCCTCCGAAGAATCAACCGGAGCCCCCACCATCCTACACCAGACATCATAATCAGACGGCTCAATATAAGCCTATCCGTAACGCCGCTAATGAAACGATGTTAACGTTTTTTTGAGTTTATATACCGTCAGGAAAAGCTATCCGAAAGGCAGGACTAACAGGCATACTGGATGTACTAAACGACGTTACTTAAGATGCCTTCGAATCTTCTCCGTCCAACGGGGAAACCGCCACACTTTTCGGATTACTGTGAACGGTTTATTCCTTGGGGAATATAATTTGCTAAAAATATTTTCCATCGGAAATCATGGGGTTCGGAACAGTTAAAGACAACCGTCCCCCATACTTACAATTCTCCGAGTTGCTTCAGTTGATTCAGCACGTAGTCGCGTATTTCCGTTGCGGAACGAACGGGAACGATTCTCTTCCCATCCTTCAGAACCGTCTCCTCGCACATCCGCATCATGCATCCGCACGAACATCTTATGTCGTCATCCGGCGAAAGTGACGTGTCCATGGACAGACAGTCGGGACAACGATACGCATACTTCCTTCCGCCGAACTTACCTCTTTTGGACAAAGGAACACCGTCCTTTTCCACAAGGTCCATCGAAAGGTCCATTGTCGGTGCATTGCTTATCGATGTGCCTACACCGAATCCAGTGACACACGTGTCCGCTATCTCTGCGACCGTTCCCTCATCCAGACCTCCGGACACTATGATACCGACGTCCTTGTATCCGTTCATGTCGAGTTCCCATCTGACCTCGTTTATCAATTCCTTGAAATTGCCTCTTCTGGAACCTGGTGTATCCAACCTTACGCCTTTCAGGTCCTTCACGGCCCTGCAGGCATCAATGGCACCAGTACGCTCATCCGAGAACGTATCGATCAGCATTATGCGTGGTACCTCCGGTTCTATTATCTCATCGAAGGCTCTGAAGGCGGCTTCATTACTGCCTATCATCAGCATGAGCGCATGCGGCGTGGTACCCAGCGGTTCTTTTCCTATGATGTCGCCACCCATTCTCGATGACACGGCATCGCAGCCGCCTATGTACGCCGACCTGTCGATGACGCCCGATATGGCCGGATGCATCCTGCGATTGCCGAATGCGAACACGGTCTTGCCCTTTGCCGCTATCTTGATCCTTGCGGCCTTTGTCGCGATTCCGGATGGCTGACAGAGCATCCCGAGGATAGATGTCTCCGTTATACCGAAATCAGTGTACGCACCGTATATGCTCATCAACGGAATCCTTACGCTGTTCCGCGACCTGGCTTTGAAGATCGTTCCTTCCGGAACGGATGAGATGTTGATGGGCATCCCTTCAGTCAAACGAAGCACCTCTTCGAGACCGCAAAAGACCGCCCACGGCCAATTGTCAGGAAGGACACTGCCCGTGAATTCGGCCCATACCTTGGTATCGGCGAGACCTTTTTTCTCGAGTATCCGTTTGGTCCTCTCAAAATACACATCCATCGTATATCCCGAACGAACGTCCTTCTCATCGGCGATAAACAGCTTGTCCATTTGAAAACCTCACAGAGTGAATGCCTTCTTTCCGAGAAAAACAGCCTTGGAACCTAGTTCTTCCTCTATCCTGAGAAGCTGATTGTATTTTGCGGTACGCTCACCGCGCGCAGGGGCTCCGGTCTTGATCTGCCCCGTACCCCATCCGACCGCAAGGTCTGCGATACTGACATCCTCTGATTCGCCCGAACGATGCGATATAACTACGGAATAACCGTTATCGAAGCTCATCTGTGCAGCTTCGCCAGCTTCCGAGACCGTACCGATCTGATTGACCTTCAGAAGGAGCGCGTTCGCGGCATTCATATCTATGCCTTTTTTCAAACGCTTGGTGTTGGTGACGAATATATCGTCACCCACTATCTGAACTTTTGACCCGATCCTCTTGGTGAGTACAGCCGTTGTCTCGAAATCATCTTCGAAGAACGGATCTTCGATGCTGATGAGTGGATAGTCCTTGACAAGCGATTCGTAATGGTCTACGAGTTCGGATGCAGAAAGCCTCAGTCCGTCGACATCATAGATGCCGTCTTTGAAAAACTCACTGGAGGCGGCGTCCAATGCCAGGAACACATCCTTTCCAGGAGTGTATCCAGCATTCGATATCGCATCGATTATCGTTTCCATGGCCTCGGCTGCTGTATTCAGAGGCGGTGCGAATCCTCCCTCGTCACCGAGATTGACCGCAGCCACTCCGTATTTTTTCTTCAGCATGATTTTGAGCGACATGTACACTTCGGAGGACATCCTTAGACACTCTGAGAACGATCCCGCTCCGGCGGGAACGATCATGAATTCCTGTATCCTGAGATTGCCCCCCGCATGTTTTCCGCCGTTTATGATATTCAACATCGGAACTGGCAGCGTCACCCCATTATCACCTATGTGTTCGTAAAGCGGAAGACCTTCGGCCATGGCACCGGCCTTGGCTACGGCCAACGATACCGCGATGATCGCATTGGCTCCGAGCCTCTTCTTGTTCTCGGTCCCATCCAGCTCGATCATCGCCATATCTATCGCCTTCTGGTCAGCAGGATCCATTCCGACGATCCTAGCAGCTATTTCACCGCGGATGTTATCCACCGCGGTGATCACTCCTTTACCCCCGAACCTCGGACCTCCGTCGCGAAGTTCATGAGCCTCCCATGAACCCGTCGATGCCCCGGAAGGCGCTATCGCCGTGATTCTGTGCCCTTTCACCGTTACCTCTGCCTCTACGGTGGGGTTACCTCTCGAATCCAACACTTCTCTTGCCCAAATCCTCTCTATCTTCATCCGTATCCCTCAGACATCCTGAGCCTCGTAGAGCTCCATATCATGAAGCAACAGTTCCCTGTCCTTATCGGTGAGGGATTCTTCCTTCACCGAGATTATCAATGTGGCGATCTTCTTGCTTCCGCCGTTTATGATCTGATATATCATCGTTAGGACAGTGTTCAGTCCGTTCACATCTATGATCCTCTCCAGATCATCTATTACGACGACGGGCTTCACCGCTTCATCGATGAAATCCGTTATGGCCCCCATGAGCGTACCCAGTTTGGACATCTCGATATAGCCTATGCGAGGTTTCATCGACAACCCCAGTACTTTTATGTGGATGTCCTTGAACCTTTCAGTCACCGATTTGGACCTCCCCGATGTCACGACCATTATGTCGCAGTTCTTGGTGGTGAAGAATGATGCCATTTTGTAAACGGTCTCGGGTTCGTTCTCGAAGACGACATATGACTTTCCGAACCTTAAACTCATATCCTCATCTGATTTCTCCGCAACAGGTCTCGAAAAAAGTTTGAATCGCGTTCTTTTCCCTTTCATACGTCTTATCTCGGAATCCGAGGAAAGGGAACGGACCTTCTCCAGTATTTCGGAACTCTTGAAGGGTTTTTGAATGAAATCGAAAATGAAAGGTGTGTCTTTCGGAAGCTGCTCCTTGCCGTTGGTCAGAATGAGGGCCCGTACATCCGAATCCTGCTCCAGGGAATCAAGGACCCTCAGGCCGCTCTTCCCACCGACGGTCGAATCCAGAACTATTGCCTCGGGCTTGAAAGTGCCGATCTTGTCAATCGCATCCTCGACCGTACTGGCTAGATCAACTTCGTAACCATCTACGGTCAGAATCTCCGCGATGATCTCCTGGATCGCGACATTGTCATCTACTATCAGAACCTTCATCCTATTACCTTCTGGGGATGAATAACATTCAATCAGGTCGATAGTATCAATACTATATTAAGGAGATAGAGCCGAACGCACATCCCATCGAGAGGAAAATCCAACCCGCCGAGACAATGGTCACCGCCCCGGCTGGATACTCAAGAAGACCATAAACCGAATGCTCGACGCGGAAAACTCATTGTTTTCTGCTCTCTTTAGCCTTGGGCCTGAGATTACTGTATCCGCATTTGCGACATTTCGTCGCAGATTTGGGATTAGTGGCGTAGCAGTTCATGCAGACGGTCTTGTCCAGAAGTCTACTCTCAGCCTCTTTGAAACGTGCCATTTGTCTTTCCTCTGGCCTCTCCAAATATGGAGGTATTATTTATAGCATTCTACAAGCCGCTCCCCATACCGTTCAGGAAGACCGCCTCGCCACCTTAAAGTAGATTTATATACGAACGCAATCCACCACCATGGACCTAGAAGAAATCTGCAGACTCTACGACGAAGGATATGATTGCGCGCAATCCGTAATCTATGCGATGAGAGACCGCATGAACGGGAACGTCGACGACATCCTGAAATCCGTCTCGTGCATGGGTATGGGTCTCTTGCGAGGAAGCGTCTGCGGTGCGATCCTCGGTGCATACGCCGTCATAGGATTGAAGTACGGGAGTGAAAAACCTGATTTCTCCATGAAAGGCCTCACCCTCATAAAAAGAGAGGAATTCATGACGGAATTCCATAAGAAATACAACGGCATAACCTGCCCTGAACTCATGGGCCTGGATATCCGCAAGAATGATGAGAACATCAAAGCATTTCAGGACGGAGTGTACAAGGAACACTGTCCGAGGATGTGTTCGGACATCGTGGATATCCTGGAAAGAATCCTCTGATAGATTAAATTACCGGACTCCCGCCCAGAAGCCCGGAAGATTAAAAAGATTTACTCCTTCTTCATATATATCGCACCGGCAACGAGTATCGCACCGATCAGCAACGTTGCCGGCCCCAGGACCGCGTATCCGTTGTTTATCGCATCGGCGGCAATTTGCAGTACGAACATCACACCGATCAGGAATATCAGTGCGACCACAATCGCCAAAACTAGCATTATCAAAAACACTATGATATCTTTCAGATTTGTACTGGCATCCATGTCCATCTCTTCCTCCCTGTGGGATGCCATGCATATGGCGGATAAATAACTTGTCAGGAAGATCATCTCGGGAACAAAGACCTCTGTTGCTCGAAGTCCATGATACGGGCCTCTGTCTCCAGGGCTCCCATCTCATGTGTTACGTATTCCGGTCTTATGATATCAACTAGCTCGGTCGCCTCCTTCATGGTGAAAGGACGATGCTCATCCATCCCGAAGATGTATCCATATGCGATATCCAAACGTTCCATTACATCCATCCCCAGATAATTCGAATCCCTTGCATAGGACCTCATGAAATCGGCTGATGTGTTCTGATGGAAATGCATCGTGATGATCTTGTCTATCATATCTTCTGGATATTTTTCGAATATTCCCGCCAGCATACGGATCGATGACAGCTCTTCCCTGGATCTCTTGGTCGAGACCAGGAGATGCCCCGTATCGAGACATAGACCCCAGTTCTCGAACTCGATCTTTTTCTCAATAAAACGAAATCCCCTGTCATCAAGCATTCTGAGTCCCGGCCACCATAGATTCTCGAACAGGATCCTGAACGGCGGCTCTCCTTCCGGAAACGAAGACACGACCTCGTTCACCATCTCAACGAATACGGACAGTATCTTCTCATCGTCATCTGAATATCCGTATTCCAGCATCTCGTTCAGATTGGCATTGCATGCATGCAGGACCGCGTACGCGGGATCCACCTTTGAAGCGTTATCCATCGCTAGTCTCAGATTTTTCACGATATCTTCTTTGTTCCTACCGTAGAAAATGTACCGGACGTCTCTGTCCGGTATGCTGTCAGGGACCTCTCTTGCGCCTGTCCATGCCGCGTACCAATCAACCGCGTACGGCAGATGCACGGACACCGACTGACCGAGGAAGGATGCATCCACGGGTTCATACCCGGTAAGAAGCTCTACACCATCCAGTCCGTGTATGCGACCGATCGCGATTTCCTCTGCCGGACCGTATACGGAACGGCTCATCAGATGCTTCATGATATTACCGCGGAAGGGATCAGAATAACTCGAAGGCCGCTGTCAATGCAGCCACGACCGCAGCATAACGGTTGGAACTGCTTCCGACTATAAGGACGTCCTCGTTCGTCATCTCCGTAACGGTTCTGATTTTGCGGGCCAATTCGGGACGTTCCTTGTCGACGTTCCAGTCGGGGGGTATCATCAGCACGCCGTTGCGCATTACGACGGTTGTGCATCCCTCCGCACCTACCTTTATGCCGGCATCCCTTTGCTGCATACCGTTCTCTATCTTGTTGGCCACGCCGTATACCAGCACCGCCTGGTTAAACTCACCGACCACCGCATCACCCATGTCTATATCGACGATTTTGATGGGCAGTTCGCCCAGAAATCCAAGCCCGGATCTGGTTATCGTGATCCCGGTCTGCTTGATGCTGATCATCTCCCACTCCCGAAGGGTGTCAAGGATGCGCCTCATGCTACCCTCTCCTACCCCGACAGCATCGGCCAATTTCTTACGCCCCATCCTCTTTCCGTCCGAAAGGAGGTAAAGGGCCCAATACACGTTCGCGTCCGTGAAACGGAACATCGGACCGTATTGGGGCATGTTTATTATTCTCATGGGACCTCAGAAGGTTCTGACCTTCCCACTGGTAATTAGATCTGTTACTTTATCAATATTGTCCAACCAATCGTTTGCGATCTCCTGAGCCTCCAACTTCCACTTTCCAATATCTTTGGTGTTGTCGGTGACAAGCTGAACACTGCAGTTCAATGGACTGCTGACCGGCTTTCCTATCTGCGAAAGTATCCTCACGCGGACCTCGACTTCGGGCGAGACCTTCTTTGCAACATCCTCGGCGATAAGCTTCGACATTATGTTGTATATCTTGCCTATGTGCGTTATCGGGTTCTTCCCGGACGTCGCCTCCATGGACATCGGCCTGTAGGGTGTGATCAAACCGTTGGCCCTGTTTCCTCTTCCGACGGAACCGTCATCACCCATCTCCTGAGAAAGACCTGTGCACGTGAGATAGTAGACGTTCCTTTCATAGTCATCGCCGGTATTGACGTCCAGTTTGAATTTTAGGTCTGCATCGCCGATTATGTTGAGCGCATTCTCAGTGACCCTGTCCTTGAGCTGCTCGATGGAGGACTTGTAGTGTTCTGCATCGTCTATGTACTTGTCTATCATAGCACATGCGACCGTGAGTGTGAGCTCCTTGTCGACCCTGGATGCCATGACCTTCACATCCTGTCCTGTCTCTTTCATCTCGCTTTTCAATTTGCCGTTTATGTACTCTTCCGTTTTGAGCGTTATCATATCGGTGATCGAATAGGGCGCGTATCCGACACCGAACGATGTATCGTTGGCGAGGAATTTCGATGTCTGATAAACACCTCTCAGATCGTCAGACCCCTGTCCTATCCTGGCATCGAGAATGATCTCTGAATCTACATCCAGATTGGGAAAAGTCTTCTCCATGTAGTTCCTGGCAGCCCTTAGGGCAACAGGTTTACATGGAAGCGATTTCATGTCGTCACCTTCACCGACGTGTGTCGTCGCACGTCCCACCAGGAGTATGTAGGACGGATCGATTATCACTCCGCCGCCGAAACACGGAGCGGACTGCCCTGCAACTATCTGCGTCTCATCAGTATTGTGATGAAGGACCGTACCGAACTCTTTCTTGTACATCCTGCAGAGTGCTTTCGAGACTTCTTCGGCGAGAGCATCGGCAACGCTGTCTGGATGTCCGATACCTTTCCTCTCAACAAGCTCCACCTTACCGAGTGGTGTGGGAACCTCGTTGATCGCTTCGACGTAAATGTTCTTTGCCATGATGTTTCCTTCCTTAGTCTAAGGCTACTAGCGTATCAGGAACTTATCGTTAATAAAGAGAATTGATGTAAATATTCATATATGAATAATATATACTTTGCAATATGAAATTCCCTCCTGCATCCGATGTCAGAAAGATGAGAAAATCTTTGGATATAACACAGGCACAGTTGGCTACCGTTTCCGGCATCAGTCAGAGCACTATCGCTAAGATCGAGCGGAACTCGATATCAGCCAGCTACTCCACCATGGTTAAACTGTTCGAAACACTGGATTCCATGTATCGCAAGGATGACAAGAATCTTGCCGCAGCCGATATAGCCTCAAAGGGCGTCGTAACCATCCAGAGCACGGATACTGTACACAGCGCATCGAGTCTCATGAAATCCACAGGATATTCCCAGATCCCCGTCCTTGAAGGAGATGTTTCCGTCGGAAGCATAACCGAGAGGGGGATATTCGAACTTCTGAGGAAAGGCCTGACGATGGATGAGCTCTCGAACAAACCAATCTACAAGATAATGGACGATTCCTTTCCGATAGTGACCGAGAACACACCCATCTCGACCGTCACCTCCATGATGACCAACTGCAGTGCGATACTCGTCACGAAGAAGGGCAAGATTGTCGGTCTGATCACAAACGCGGATATGCTCAAATTGATCTGATACCGCTCTTGGTCAATCGGAACATCTGCATGTCCCTGACGGCCAACGTATTGGCAAAGACGTCCTTCGCCTCGTTCTCGATTAGAACGATATCATCGTAACGATTGCTTATATGGACAAGCATGAGCATCCCTGCATCGGCCTCCTTCGCTGTAACAGCGGCCTGCTCTGCCGTAGAATGCATATGTTCCGAAGCCAACTTTGACTCCTTCTTGGAAAATGTTGCCTCGTGTATCAGAACATCGACATCCTTTACGGCCTCCGATACCGTCCCGCAAGGTACGGTGTCGCCTGTGTATGCAACGGAGCAACCGGATCTCGATCTGCCTATCACCTGTTCAGGTCTCACACCGTTGACCGTTTCACCGTTCTGAAGTCTGGTGAAATCCGGTCCTGGCTGTATTCCCAGATCCATGGCTTTGGATCTGTCGAACCTGCCGCCGACATCATCTTCTCTAAGAACGTAACCCAAAGAGTCGATGGCATGTTCCGTTCTGAACGAACTCACGGAGAACCCTCTGAACTCGATCTTCTCTCCGCCTTTAAGCTCCACCAACTCCAACGGATACTCTATGCTACCCTCACAGGTGTCAAGCATTCTGGTCAATGCTTTCCCAGTACCTTTGGGACCGCAGACGAGAAGACGGCTTTTCCTCCCCGACATTCCCATAGTCTGAAGGAGACCCGGTAGACCCAGAACATGGTCGCCGTGAAGATGTGTGATGAAGATCTGGTTGATCTTCATGAAGGACAGAGGGGATACCATCATCTGTCTCTGAGAACCCTCCCCGCAGTCGAACATCGTAATGTTGCTTCCGTGCCTAATGGCCACACACGGCAGCGACTTGTCCCTAGACGGAACACTGGCCCCTGTCCCAAGAAAAAGAAGTTCTAGCATGCAGGCAACCGATGATCATCCCATATAATCAGGGATGTCGTTCTTCGTCTCTTTTTTGAAAATACGGTAATGGTCCTTGCACATATGGACCTGCCTGCAACTGTCGTCCTTGAGCTCCAAGGACGTCTCTTTAACCTTTTTGATGTTAAGGGACCGCTCTGCGGGCTTCTCACAGCCTTTGATATCGCAGATCTTCTCCACATTCCTGATACTTGTCATGCTCTGTCTATCGTAGAACGATGATAAAGACATTTCCAATCCAAAGATTAAATTCCGATGAACACATGTGCTCACGTGTGACAAAGGTATCTCCTTCCATGCTCTCAGCTGATTTTGCAAAATTCGGTGAGGAATTGATCCGTGTTGAGAGGGCAGGAGCGGATTGGGTGCATATCGATGTTATGGACGGTAACTTCGTCCCTAACATCACAATCGGTCCTGATGTCATACGCTCCGTTCGTTCCCTTTCCAGGATCCCTTTTGATGTCCATCTAATGATACAACACCCTGAGAACCATATCAGGGCTTTTGCAGAGGCGGGTGCCGATATGCTCACCATACACGTCGAAGCCGAGGGCGACAAGGAAGAGGCGATCGAGAGAATCAGAGAATCGGGCATAACCCCTGGAATATCACTCAATCCTGGAACGCCGTTTTCAGATATAGAACCATATCTTGATCGCGTCAATCTGGTGCTGGTCATGACCGTACAGCCTGGTTTCGGCGGACAACCGTTTCGTGAAGAGGTCCTGCCAAAGATCTGCGCAATACGCGATTACGCAAAGAAGAACGGTCGTAACATTGAGATCTCGGTCGACGGAGGCATAAACCGTACAACGGGGAAAAGATGCGTAGAGGCCGGGGCCACCGTATTGGCTGCTGGAAGCTATCTCTTCAAGATGCCCGATATGGCTTCGGAGATATCGCTGTGGAAAAAATTTGATAGCAAAGCTTAATTTATCGCTACGGGTTTGCTGTATCATGGCAGTCGATTTCAAAAAGAGGGCGTTGTTCGGCAGAGACAACCTCATATACATTCTGACGGGAATTCTTCTGGTTCTCTTCATCGTGTTCGCAGTAGTGGATTTCAATGTGGTAATCGCGTACGTGTCGCTTGCGGCTCTCTTCATGCTCCTCATGTTCGGCGTATCAGTATACCTGCTGGATGAGTAGAGTCAGGTAAGCATATGGGAGTCAATCTCTCAGGCATCGTTGAACCGCAGATTCTGGAACTCTCAGATCTCAGGGGAAGGTCGGTGGCGATCGATGCCTATAACACGATTTATCAGTTCCTCTCCATCATCAGACAACCGGACGGCTATCCTCTGACGGATACGAAAGGAAGGGTCTCCTCCCAACTCTCTGGGCTTCTTTACAGGACCGCAAATCTCATCGAAGCAGACATAGAACCTTCTTTCATTTTCGACGGAAAGGCGCACGAGCTTAAGGCGAACACCATAGCCGAACGTAAATCGAGAAGGGAGAAGGCTACCAGGGAATGGGAAGAGGCTATCAGGGAAGGGGATACGAAAAAGGCGTTCTCGAAAGCGCAGCAGACCTCCAGAATGACCTCTGATGTCCTGGAATCGTCGAAGATGTTGATCTCTTACCTCGGTCTTCCCATCATAGAAGCACCAAGCGACGGTGAGGCACAGGGTGCGTACATGTGTTCGAAAGGAGACGTATGGGCAGCCGCATCCCAGGATTTCGATTCTTTGCTCTTCGGCGCACCAAGATTGGTGAGAAACATCACGATAACCGGAAGAAGAAAGGTGCCTGGCAAGGACCTCTACAGAGACGTAAAGACCGAACTCATCGATTCGGACGAATTCCTCGGATCACTCGGAATAACAAGGGAACAGCTCGTAGACGTCTGTATACTCATGGGTACCGATTTCAACAAAGGCATCGCAGGCATCGGACCCAAAAAAGGACTGAAGTTGATCAGAGACCATGAGAATATCGAAGGTGCACTGGCACACATCGGACAGGAAATCCCGGGCTATCAGAACGTAAGGGATATCTTTCTCAGGGGAAGATATTCGGACGATTACTCCCTCTCGCCAGAACCGGTCGATCGTCAGGCCGTTATCGATCTACTCGTCGGTTATGATTTCTCCAGGGAACGCGTCGAATCCGCACTGAACAGGATCGAGGAATCAAGGAAGAAGAACAGGACAAGAAGACAGCAGAAATCTCTGGACTCCTGGTTCTGAGACCTTTCGTCTCGCTAAAGTATATAATTTGGTTTTCCATAGACCGGCCTGCGGCCGGACAAGATAGCTCCGGCCTGGAAGTGACTAGCGATGATAAAGCAGGTCCGCGCAAATTATGACGCACCGACGATTGAGAAGGAGATCCAGGCATACTGGATATCGAATGATGCTTACGAGAAGACCAAGGAATTGAGGTCGGGGGGAGAGGATTTCTATTTCGTGGACGGACCTCCGTACACAACGGGCTCCATCCATCTTGGCACTGCCATGAACAAGACGATCAAGGACACCCTTATCCGATACTGGAGGATGAGGGGATTCAATGTCCGTGACCAACCCGGTTTCGACATGCACGGATTGCCCATCGAGGTACAGGTGGAGAAGAAGATCGGAGTCCACTCGAAGAAGGAGATCGAAGAGTTCGGTATCGATAAATTTGTAGACACCTGCAAGAAATTCGCTTATGAACTGCATGGGAGCATGACCGAACAGTTCAAGCAATTGGGCGTGTGGATGGATTGGGAAAACCCCTATCAGACCCTTAAACCCAGCTATCTCGAGGCCGCGTGGTGGACCCTTTCCCGTGCTTATAAACGCGGATTGCTGGAATCGGCAGACCGTGTGCTCACTTGGTGTCCCAGATGCGAGACGGCCCTTGCCGACGCCGAAATCGAATATTGGGACGAGGATGACCCGTCCATCACCGTGAAATTCCCGGTGACAGGCACAGATTATTCACTTCTGATATGGACGACTACACCTTGGACGTTACCATCCAACATGGCCGTTGCGGTCCATCCCGATTTCGACTACGCTAAGGTTAAGATGGTCGGCCCGAAAGGAACTGACACATTCATCGTGCTTGAATCTCGCGCCGAGACAATAGCCAAAAACGGAGGTTATGAAAGGTTCGAGATACTCGAGAAGATGAAAGGAAAGTCCCTTGAGGGTATGGCTTATGAACCTCCGTTCGAGATCGATGAGAAATATCTGCATAGAACAGATTGGACATACAAGGTCGTCACTGCCGATTACGTTGAGAATGACAATACGGGCCTGGTACATACCGCACCAGGATTCGGTCCGGACGATTACGAGACGGGAAAAAGATACGGCATACCGCCATTCTGCCCTGTAGGTGAATCCGGAAGGTTCACCGATGAGTTCCCGATGCTTGCCGGAAAAAAAGTGAAAGTGAGCAACGAACCGATCCTCCAGTACCTGGACGAAAATGGGAAACTATTCTCATCCGAGAGGATAAAGCATAGATACGGTCACTGCTGGAGATGCAAATCACCCATCATCTATCGTAACACGAATCAGTGGTTCATGAAGGTAACGGCGGTAAAACAGAAGATGCTTGACGAGATCGACCGTGTCAAATGGGTACCTGAATGGGCCGGTTCATCGAGAGAGAGGAATTGGGTGGAAGGTGCCAGAGATTGGTGTATATCCAGACAGAGATATTGGGGGATCCCTATGCCTGTGTGGCGGTGTACCTGCGGTGAGAAGAAGGTCGTAGGCAGGTACGACGAACTCAGAGAGGGAAAAGGTTACACCGAAGGAATGGAAACCCACAGACCGTGGATAGATGCAGTGACGTTCACGTGCCCCAAATGCGGCGGGACTATGACGCGCGTAAAGGACGTACTCGATGTCTGGTTCGATTCCGGAGTCGCTGCATGGGCGGATCTGGGTTGGCCTTCGGACACCGAACAGTATGATAGATGGTGGCCAGGGAGATTCATCGTCGAAGCACATGACCAGACCCGCGGATGGTTCTATTCGCAGCTTGCAGCAGGTGTGATATCATTTGACCGCGCTCCTTACGATGAGGTGATGATGCACGGGTGGGTCCTCGATCCCAAAGGACAGAAGATGTCGAAATCCAAGGGCAACGTCATCGAACCGCTGCAGATCATCGGCGAAGTCGGTGCAGACTCGCTCAGATTCTATCTGCTCGAAGCGAATGCACCCTGGGAGGACACGGCGTTCCAGAAGGATGGACCCAAAGGTGCCAGAAAGGTCCTCAATACCTATTGGAACGTTGTGAATTTCGCATCCACCTACATGAACATAGACGGTTACGATCCGGAACTGCATACTTTGGAATCTGTCAGTAAGTATCTCAGGAACGAGGACCTTTGGATGCTTTCAAAGACGGAGAGGATGAAGAAGAATGCAACTGAATTCCTTGAGACCAGAGAGCTTCAGAAGGTCAGCCGTGTTCTTGACGATTACATCCTTGAAGATCTGTCCAGATGGTATGTCCGTCTCGTGAGGGACAGGACCTGGACGGAGAACGAAGATTCAGAGGAGGATAAAAATGCCTCGTACTTCGTACTTCATTACGCGATAATGAGCACTGCTCTTTCGATCGCGCCGCTTTGTCCGCATATCGCAGAAGAGGTCTATCAGCACATGGGCGGTAAACTCATAAGCGTTCATATGGAGGATTGGCCGAAATACAACGCGTCTTTGCTCAACGACGGCATAGAATACAGCATGAAACTGATTCAGGACATCGTGGAGATAATAGCGGCCGAAAGACAGAAGATGGGCAGTAAGCTCAGATGGCCTCTGAAGTCTCTCACCGTGAAAGGCGATAATGATGATGTCAACAGTGCTGTGAGGATGTTCGAACATGTCCTGGCACAGCAGGGAAACATCAAAGAGATATTGTATTCAAATGAAACGGTCGAAAATTCTGACACAGTGACCGGGGTCAGCTTCGGACCCGGTGTGATGTACATAGACTTCGAGATAACTCCGGAGATCGAAGCCGAAGGCTACGCCAGAGAGCTCATCCGCAGGATACAGCAGATGCGTAAGGATATGAAATTGAACGTAGAACAGTACATCAACTGCGAAGTGAGATCGGATCCGCATCTCACAGACCTCTTCATAACATGGAAGGAACACATCTCCAATGAGGTTAGAGCGAAGAACCTCACATTCACCGACAGTCCCGGCGGCGATGAAATAAAGACGTGGGACGTTACGGGAAAGGACATCACCATCGGGATCAGTTCCATTGTCCTCTAAACATCCTGGGGTGTGGCGACACATCCCTTTTAAAAATTTTTTTCATTCTGTATTGGACTCTTTACAGAATGGATGTTCTTTCCACTTTACGACATATGAAAAACGGATCTATTCGGACGAATGCCGAAAATATATATGCTGACCTTGTTAAACGCCCTTTGCCTTGATCGTTCCGAACAACGTCTGCGAGGCAAACATGAATCCGATATGATTTCCGGACAGGAGCCATATGTTCTGAAGTATTGGATCAATCATCCGCCGTTAATGCTTCGATAACATCCAGCGTACCTTGGACAAGCTCCAATCCTTTTATCTCTTCTATATCGAGAAGCCTGAATTCCTCATTCTCTTCGTTGATCACCGGAACTGCACCGTCGGCTTTGAACATGAACGGATAGACTTTCCAGATCACATTCTTCTCCCTGACGTGGATCGGCAGGAGATCCTTTAACGGCCTGGTGACCGCAATCCCTGTCTCTTCTTCGATCTCTCTGACTGCAGCGGCCTCCGGGCTCTCTCCGTATTCTATCTTACCTGCACACAGTGACCAGACATCTGGAAAAGATCTTGCGGTTGCCGGACGTTTGAGTACCAGTATCTTCCCGTCGATCAGGATGACGGATGAGACCGATTCTACACTCTTTACGTCCACGAGCTCTACAGTGCCATTGTCAGCATTCACGATCGCCCTGTCACCGTCCCTCAGCAGATCCACATCGATACGGTCTATCATCGGTATCGATGATATCACCGCACCTGTGGCGACGATCGTCTCCGCCGTGGAGTTTATTATAGCGACCGGTGCCTTGCTGTGGACCTTCAAGTCGTACATCACGAATGAACCTACGGTACTCCCCTTCCCGCTTGGGAAGACAAGCACCCTGTCTGCGACATTGCCGCCTTTTTCAACTTTTATGTCTCCTGATGAAGCTTCCACTCCGCCAAGAAAACTGAGAGGTTCGTTCAATCTTAGTATACTGCCCTCTGCCTTACCTTTCGAGATAGGACGTCCCTCTATGATCATTGTATCACCTTGAGCAATTCCGTTATGTCCTGACACATTACTCTTTGAGAACAGAGTGTAGGTAGATAATTTGCCGCCTTGCAAGAATTCGTACCTGTTCTTGAAAATGTTCCCTCTATCGGCGCCACGACCATACATGTATCGGCGATGACGGGGCCGAACTGTTCCATCACCTTAACATCCTCGGAACATCTGTCCCTGACGGTTTCGGATGTACAGAACCATATCTCTGTGTCGCCTTTTTTCTTCTTTCCTTTCAACAAGGATGCGATCTCGTGCATCTCCTTATCGGTAAGATGCGGACACCCCAATGCTATGAGCTCCACGTCATCTGTGGAGTTCAGCTTTTCACGAGCCTCTTCGATCTCCCTACGACCGATGTGCACCGTCTCCAGTTCGGAGATGTCGTATCTTTCGGCTTCAGGTGTGATGCCCTCCACATGGAACATGGCCACTGATCCAGAGGCGGCCATGGCCGCAGCCATCGTCTTCGCCTCCTCCACTCCGGGTCTGATACCTTTGTAGTAGGGGATTCTGGAACCTATCCGAACCCCAACTGCCTGACCAAGCAGAGAATGCTGGAATAAAGAGCCGTCGATATCGGCTTCAATGATGACAGTTGGCGCTCTGTTCCTATCCAAATGTAAACCATAGTTGGCCGTCTTTCCCAGAATCGCTGCTGCCAACGCACCTGGACCGCCTTCCCTGTTCGTCCTTGCACCGATATATGAATTGACGAAGGACAGTGCGGAAGATTCTGCCCATGCTACATGGTCCCCAAATCTGGGAACATTATCCCCTGTGTACGGTGTGCACGAACACGTCGTCTTAACCCCCATCGATCTGTAGAGACTTACAATACGCAACTGCCTCTCTGCAAATTCGGGAGGGATATGCATCTCCTTCCATCTCTTCATATCCATTCCGATAGGATTCAACGTGGAGGGAACCTTTACCTTGGAACCGCTTCTCACCATATCTTCCAGATATTGCAGACCGCCGTCGCCGATGGTTTTGTATGAAGCACCAGACAGATGTGCTGAGGTTATATCCACCAGTCCTTCCGCCCCGTATATCCTCCCTAATGCCACAACAAGCTCGATAGCCTTCTGGGCACCTTCCCCTGACTCTCCATCAAGTATCGCCTGCTCTTCCCTGGTGAGTTCCATATCGGACCGTATACGCTACAAGGATAAAGGCTTTCGAGAAGAGCGTCCTCTCGGCAGCATACTGTCAGAACGCAGAATCGGAGACTTACAAATGACCTATATCCAAATCTGGTCAGATGTTCCTAAGGCAAACGGGGAGATTCTTCTTCTCGTCTCTGTGATACGCAACGCAATCACAACACTTTGTGTGCCGGGGACAATCGATTTTTGGACATGTGCATTTCTCCGTATGTATGTTATCACAATTCATAAAACGACAGTGCATCCAAAGGATATATCTCTTAAGGAGGCAGGACATAAAGTCCTGCCTTTGAGGTTTTATTGCTTATTCATCGTACGAAGAATATACTCCGCCGATGAGTGTTGCTGCAGTCAGTAACACGGCGCTCAATACCGCCCAATTTGCCTCAAGCGCATTATCGCCAAATACAAAGTCAGCTGCGAATTTAATGACATAGAGCACTATGACAAAGAATATCACTGCGACAATTATCATTATGATAATGGCAAGCAATCCGTACAGTATAGATTTTAGTGTGTTTTCAGCTCCCGTAACTTTCACCTCCCTTGAATAATCAGCAAAATGCAAGGATATAATACTTAGCAAAAAATAGAGCATCCGATCTTGCTGGATAGCATGATTTTATTATATATCCGCCAATATCTCGCATAGAATGGAAAGAGACATGACAGAGATAACCGACCTCAGAATTGAAGATATCCCCGATGCGCTGAGTATCTCAAAAAGGGAACTGGGGATCGACTATCTGTTCGAATCTGATTTTCTGGAATGCTTAAAACCGGATAATGGCTACTTCTGTAAGGTCGCTGTCTCGGATAACAGAGTTTGCGGTTTTGTAATAAACCACATTTTTGGACCTGAAAAAGCAGATGAATATCTTAAACTTCCACTTTCAAAGGAAAGGGATGAGATACTGTCCGTGAAAAGGATAGGCATCCTTGATTCTGCTTCCGTAGACGATACCTTCAAGGGCATGGGCATCGGCAGCGAGCTTATAAGGGCCAGTTATGACGAGATGTTGGTCAATGACGTGAATGCCATATGCGCTATGGCATGGAGGAGCGTCAACGGAACGACCAACATCAAAGGTATACTGGAGAAAATCGGGCTCAGAGAAACCATATCCATACCAGGATATTGGAATCTGATGGTCGAAAGTCCCGAGGGACATCATTGCCCGGATTGTAAAGAGCCGCCGTGCAGATGCTATGGCGTATTCTATGTAAAGTATCTTTGATGATGAATGCGGGTCCGTCGAGATTCGAACTCGAGTCAGAGGCTTCGGAAGCCCCGATAATATCCAAGCTATACCACGAACCCATGTATGATATTAGAAGCCATTGGAAGGAAAGAGGTTTGCCGGTCGATGAACCCGGAGATCCTGTGGTCCCCCACTTGAGAGGGTTGGAGACCGAATGAAGATAATCCTCCCTTATGCTTTCTTGCTGAATTCGGTGTATCCGCACTTACCGCAGGAAACACGATCCTTGTGCGTTGCCATGAACACACCCGGTCCGCATTTGGGGCACACGGGTTTCTTTCTGGTTATAGAACCGTCCTTGAGTTCGTACGCATCCTTTTTCTTAACGGATCCACCCTTGTTTGCTTCTGTCTTCTTCGCAGCCATGATCATTCCTCCGCAGGTTTGGCAGGTGCGACATACGCCGGCTTCTGAAGACCGTTTCTCTTGAGAAGATATTCCTGCTCGAATTTCTGTGCAGACTCTTTCGATCCGTATACTTTGGCATATCCCTTGGAAATGCCGCTGCCGTACACGGTATCGACATTGCACAACACGACCGTCTCTTTCTTTGCTTTCATCAATTTTGCGATTTCGTCAACTACCGCTGCCTTTGTAGGAGTCGATTCACCGGCATGGTTCGCAGTGTAACGTATCTCCGTCCTGTCGAACAGGGGGTTGGCTTTCTTTTCCGTTATTTCCATCTTCATTCAAAGTCCTCCATCATTTTCCAGAGTTCTTCTGTCTTCCTTCGAACGACATCATCCGTGGTGACGGACATCATTCCCTTTCCGGGCCATCCGTAGATCACCTCCGCACCGATCGGCGCATAGAGGATGCAAGGCATGAGTGCCAAATCCTCTTCCCCTTCGACGCGAATGATCTCCGCAGTACCAGTTAAAGCGTTTTTTACAGCATCAACGAGCTCACAGGTTATCATACCTGCGGGATTGTGGACAACTTTTTCCTTCCACCCTTCCTGTTTCACGAGGATGGAGAAATCAGTCATCACATTCCTCTCCGTCTTCCCGTCATAGACGGAAAGAAGAGGCACTATGCCACTCCTCCTCACCGTCAGCGATACCACGTCGCCGACGGTGATGATTTTTTTATCTTTATGTTTTCCAAGATCCGCTTCCCTCAACTCTTTTCCGATGGGTTTTTTGAAAGCATCCCTCTTGCCCTCAGGAAGCCTCCACCCTCCGGACATCTGAATCAGCGAACCCTTAGAGCGTATTTCCCATTGGATTTTATGCCCATCTTGTTGGCGATCTCCGACCTCTCATAGTCTATGATCACGAGATAACCCTGCCACTCTTTGGATGTCTGTCCACCGCAACGCGGGCATATATCATCCTCCGAAATGAAGCTGCACTGCTTGCATGCCTTCATCACAGGTCCGACCATCAGGCCTCACCTTTTTTCTTGTGTTCCTCTTCGATCCATTCGAGTCTGCCGAGACCGGGCTGACGCATCGTGAGTCCGATCTTACTGTCCTGAGGATTCTTTTCATTCAGATCCAGACTGACGACCCTGGCCTTAACGACATCTCCGACACTGAGTGTCCTGCCTGTATCCTTCCCTATCAGCCTTTGGTTATCAGAATCGATATCCACACGATCATCCATCACCTGACTTATATGGAGAAGCCCGTCCAGAGGTCCAAATCTCACGAAAGCACCGAACTTCACTACCTCGACGACCACACCTTCGATGATCTCGTTCTCCTTTGGTTTGAAGACAAGCTGATCGAATTTGACCGTCTGATAGACCGCACCGTCACCGTGAACGATACGCCCCGGCCCTACTGTTTCCACATTCCTGATAAGAACGGTAACGGCCTTGTCAGCACCGAATTTACCCTCATAGGCACCCCATGTAAGGGCGTCGATCACATCGCTTATGTCCTCTTTGAGCTCTGCTGGTGGAATACGAACTACCCTTTCGGCTTGTGTTAACATATACATGGTGGATCCTCTTGAACACCCATGGATTATGCCCCTCTTATATAAAGTTCACCACGCGCGCACGCCGCGCCCGTGTCTTCCGATTAGTAATAAAAATAGGTAGACGGGGCCGAAGCCCCTAATTCGTTTGCACTCAGCAATACAAAACCGCTGTGACCAGACAGATGGTCGACAGAAGCTTCACGAGCACATGTATGGACGGACCCGCGGTGTCCTTGAAGGGATCACCTATCGTGTCACCGACAACTGCAGCGGCATGTGCGGGTGAACCTTTTCCGCCGTGGTTGCCTTCCTCTATGTACTTCTTGGCATTGTCCCAGGCTCCTCCTCCGTTGTTGAGGAAATTGGCCATAAGAACACCGACGATCGTACCGACCATGATCAATGCACCGACCGCGGCTGGAGCCCAAATCTGAAGTTCCGTCGGCAGCAAGTATCTGTAGATCAGACCGAAACAGACCGGCACCAGGATTGGCAAGAGTGCCGGAAGCACCATCGCTTTGAGTGCACCGCGTGTCGCGATATCGACACATCTTGCGGTGTCAGGTTCAGATGTACCAGCCATGATTCCTGGATCCTCACGGAATTGCCTGCGGACCTCCTCTATCATATGTCCGGCTGCAGTACCGACTGCACGGATGGCAAGTGATGCAAAGAAGAACACCAGAACCGCTCCCACAAGTCCTCCGATGAATATTATCGGATTTCCGAGATCGACCGACATTGCTTCTACAAGAGGTTTGCCAGTAATCTCCGCAACTATCTCGAAATATGCTGCAAAAAGCAAGAATGCTGCCAGTGCTGCGGACGCCATAGCGTAACCTTTCGTCAGCGCCTTGGTAGTGTTCCCAGTAGAATCGAGTTTGTCGGTCCTTACGCGAACCTCTTCTGGCTGATTGGACATCTCCGCGATTCCGCCCGCGTTATCTGTGATGGGCCCGAAGGTGTCTTCTGCAAGTATGAATGCCGATGAGGCCAACATTGCAATTGTTCCGACTGCAGTTCCGTACAGACCGGCAACTTCATGTGCCATGCCTTCGGGTGCAGCGAAGTAACCAAGTAGATACGTTCCAAGAATTGCAATGACAATACACACGACCGGCAGAACGGTGGATTCAAGTCCTACCGATATGCCCGTTATCACGTTCGTGGCCGGACCTGTCTCGGATGCACTCGCTATCGACTTGACCGGCTTGTGGTCACCTGTGTAGTACTGCGTGATGTACACTATAGCCAGGCCGAGCACTATACCGAAAATTCCACAGAGGAAGTAATAGTACCACTTTGCACATTCTGGCTCAAGCATCCAATATGTCGAGAACAATAGAGAGACGATGACCAGTGCGAGTGTGACATAATAACCTCTGTTCAGTGCGTTGCAGACATTTGAATTGTCATCTTTAAGTCCTACAACGGAGATACCGACCAATGAGGCGATGAGTCCGAACGAGATGACGACGAGCGGAAGGAATATCCAGTTGAATGACAGGGTAGGTGCGGCATTGATGACTGCAACGCCTATGATCATCGAACCGATGATCTCGGCTGCAGTCGACTCGAAAATATCCGCCCCACGTCCTGCGCAATCTCCGACGTTGTCTCCGACAAGGTCCGCGATAACAGCTGGATTCCTGGGGTCATCCTCGGGAATTCCGGCTTCGACTTTACCGACAAGGTCTGCTCCGACATCGGCTGCCTTGGTATAGATACCGCCGCCAAGCTGAGCAAACAGAGCCGCAAAGGATGCTCCGAATGCGTATCCGACGACCGCATGGAGAGTACTTGTCATGGTCTCGATACTCGTCATATTGCCGGTGTCGCACCATATGTTATAAGTGAAGAACACAGCGAAAAGCCCAACCAAACTGAGAGTGGAGACCGTGATTCCGGAAAGTGCCCCGCCACGGAATGAGCATTTAAATGCTTCTTTCAGTGAAGTACGAGCTGCACTTGCTGTCCTGATGTTCGTGTTGACGGATACCTTCATTCCTATGAAACCAGAGAGAATTGAGCATCCGGCACCGATCAGGAAGGCTATGGCAACCTTATATCCAAGGTAGGCCGAGAAACTTTCTACTAAGCCTGCCAGGGCTATAATGATTGCTACAATGATACTGATAACCCCTATTGTCTTGTACTGGCGTTTCAAATAGGCCATTGCACCAGTCTCTATAGCATCGGATATCTTCTGCATCTCTGGAGTGCCTTTATCCCTTGAAAAGACGCTCTTGTAAAAGATGAGTGCAAATATCAATGCTACGATGACTGCGACAGGGATCATGAATAACAAGTTGTCTACTGTTATGTCAATCATTTGAGTTAACCCCTAAACGTTATTGTTCCCCAAATCCTTCCTTATATAAAAGGGTTTAAGGTTTGCACTTGGGACCGCAGCTCTATACAAATGGTCCAGAATTATCCGACACTTCGCTCAAAATTCTCTCTCCTTCCTCTGATACGATCACCGGATCCCCGGCAGCGGAAAGATAACCCAAACCGTACGTCTTGACCGGATTGACTACCGGCATTCCGAAGATTCTTTCGGCACACCGTGTGCCTATGGAACACATAAGTGCCAATATGATGTCCGCATTTTTGTTTTCAACTTCTTCTCTCCTGAGAAGAACCTTGCTCTCGATACATGCAGCCGAAACTGACAATACCCCCCTTACATCCACTCCGTCTTCGGAGAGCCTGTTGGCCAGTCTTTCAGCAGAATCCTTTCCGCCTAGACCGTAGCACATCCTAGCGCACGTATTGCAGGTCCAAATCAGCACTTTCCTGTCTTTGAGAATTTCTTGAAGTTCGAGATAACTTCTGTCCCTGGCCATTATCAGCATTGCGTTCACATAAGAAGATACGGTATAATAAGTCACCACAAAAATTCAGTTATGAAAATTCTGCCCGATGCAATACCGCCATGACATTGGCATATCTGATTATGACACGCTCCATCGCTACGTATTTTAATTTCTACAAAGAAAATTTTGACTTATGATACAGCGAATGTTACATACCGTACAGATCATTTAACATGCCCGACGGATGATTTGCGTCTATTGACGTCATTTCCTTTTATTTTCTAGCTGTTTCCAATATGATGAAGGATCACGTTGCAAAACTTGAAACGAGGGAACCTCACATAAAGAGCAGACATTGACCTATACTCACGCAGCGTCAGTATCGTTACACGGATCTTCTCTCTTTTGATACTGTATCGTCATCTGTTCCCGCATCACCATCGTGATCGAAGATTATGTCGACAATATCGTCGAAAAACAACTAACACATAAAATTTCCAGAGAAATGTATGATCCAACGATAAAATTCTCGATACAAATATTTTGACCTCGTGGTCTTACGCTTACCGGACCTTAGGATAATCGACGGTTGCCGCAGTCAGGGGGTGATATCTGCTTAAATCATTTCACCAATCACCTTGGTCGACACATCTACGTTGAAAAAGTCGACCCTCAGTAACTGCAACATCAAATAGTATCGTCGTCCGTCTACAGTCTCATGACTCTGTCGAGGCTCTGATTATGGTATGGTATGTAATCGACGGGATGGATGGATCCGGAAAGACCACCGTTTCTGACTTGATCAGAGAACAACTCGAATCTGAGAGCAGAAGGGTTTTGCAGATTACACATCCTAACAGGAATTCAATTTTCGGAAGAATATCTTCGAGATTTCTCCATATAGACAGCGGAGTCTCTGTGTTGATTGCCCCCGCATTCTACATCTTGGATGTTTTCAGATCACTGAGGATCCTCAGAAACTCTAAAAGAGAATATGATGACATCATATTCGTTAGGTATTTGATGGCGGTCGGGTACCTTCCTGAAAAGATCTGCGACATAGCTTACAGAGTACTGGAAAGGGTACTGCCGATGCCTGATATCAGGATTTTTGTCGATCTAGACGCAGAGACCTCGATGAAAAGAATAACCGAGAGGGGCGAGGACCTTGAGATTTTTGAATCCGCCGAAAAATTGGATCGGACCAGGAACAGGATGTTAAGACTCACGGACGGATGGATAATCATAGATAATTCCAAAACAGAGAGTTTCACAGAGCTTCAGATACGCGATATAGTAGATTCGTCTCTCGCTTTGAACAAATCCTCCACAAGCAGAGAGTAGTGCGAGCAGTTATAAATGTGCCAAAAGCTTTTACTGAGCATGGAAGAACTATTTTCCTATAGCCCTATCACATTGGAAAAGGTGGGCTCTGTAGAAATAACGAATCCAAAAGACATCCCTGAAATAATTTCACAAAGCGGGGTTGTTCAAACCGAATGGGCCAAAACTGCCTCTAAAGAAAGATATTCACTGATCAAAAACCTCAGACTGACCGTGATGGAGAATGCTGAGAGGATCTGTAAGATAATTCATGATGAGACAGGAAAGACCAGAAGTGACTGCAACAGCACAGAGATTACCAACACTTTGGGAATGATAAAATTCTGCGAATCTTGGATCAAAGATTTTAAATTCGAAAAAAGGGTGGAACAGGGACCTATGACCTTACTGATGGTCATTCTGAAAAGAAAATCCTACATAGAATATCAGCCGTTTGGGGTGATTGGAGTAATATCACCTTACAACTTTCCCTTCTCGATACCTTTCAATGAGGTAATAATGGCGGTCACCGCAGGAAATTCTGTTATCCTTAAAACATCACCTGACACTCCATTGTGCGGAAAACTCATAGCTGACCTTTTTGAAGAGGCGGGTTTTCCAAAAGGGCTTGTAACTTCGGTAAACGGCCCCGAGATAGGACAGACAATCGTCGCATCAGATGTGGATAAGATAGTGTTTACCGGAAGCACGGAGACAGGAATATCCATCATGAGAAACTCTGCTGATTCCGTAACCCCTGTGATACTTGAACTCGGTGGAAAAGATGCCATGTTGGTTTTGGACGATGCCGATATAGACAGGGCGGTGGATGGAGCCATATGGGGTGCATTCGTTAATGCGGGACAGGTCTGTGTAGGTGTAAAAAGGATTTATGTCCAAAGCAAAATCTATGAAACATTTTTAGAAAAATTCGTTGCTGGTACAAATCTCCTAAAACAAGGTGATGGATGGGATGATCCAACTGTTTCGATAGGGCCTATGATCAACGAAAAAGCGTTGAATAAGATGGTCGATGTCGTTGCCCGTGCCTCTGAACAGGGCGCAACCGTTGCTACTGGAGGAAGGAGGAATCCCGACCTAGAGGGTTATTTCTTCGAACCTACTGTCATCATTAATCTGGCACATGAGTCTGACATCAATGCAAACGAGATATTCGGACCCATTGTGACGATATTCCCTTTTGAAACCGTGGATGATGGTGTCAGACTTGCAAACGACAATGGTTTCGCTCTCGGAGGCTCTGTTTGGACGAGAGATTTGAAAAAGGGCAGGGCGATCGCATCAAAATTAAAATCCGGCAGTGTGGATGTAAATAACACGACATATACCTTCGGACTTCCTGCTGCCCCTTGGGGGGGATCTGGAAAAAGTGGTTTCGGAATAACACACAGCGAAGCGGGATTCTATGAACTGATGCACCCTCACCATGTACATGTGGACAGTGGGAAGAGAGAAAGGGACATCTGGTGGATGCCGTGCAGCGAACTTGGCAACGATGTCATCACAAGATTCAACAGAGCATATTTCGGAAAAGACCACTTCTCCATATCGTTGATCCGCGACGTTTTTAAGTTACTAAAGCGGGAAAGGTAACGTAACCCTTTTAACTGACGATATTCTGTGCCATTCAATCGCATAATGAAAAGGGGCTAAAAAATGGATAGCAAGTTGGGAAAACTCATTGAGGTCAAGGACATCAGTATCAAAAAAGATATGACTGTGAGCGAACTCATTAAAATGATGGGAAGATCTGGAGGATTCACATCACAGAAACTCTCTGACGCCGTTGATGTCGTGGAGAAGATGATAAAGAAAGAAGGTTGCCTGAAGATCCTGTCTTTCCCCGCATGCATAATGGCCACAGGCACCAGAGGCGTAATCGTGGATATGGTCAAGAAAGGAATGGTCGATGTTATAATCACAACCTGCGGAACACTCGATCACGACCTCTCGAGAACATGGAAAGCTTACTACAAAGGCGATTTCATGATGGATGACGCGATGCTTAGAAAAAATGGCGTCAGCAGACTCGGAAATGTCCTTGTTCCAGATTCTTGCTATGGAGAGGTTCTCGAGGACAGACTCGCCCCTATGTTCCAAGAGATGTTCGAACACACCGATTCACTTTCTACGCACGAAATCATAGATCAGGTCGGTGCAAGACTGGATGATCCAGACAGTTTGCTCTATCAGTGTCACAAGATGGGCATTCCGATATTCGTCCCTGGCATCACTGACGGTTCTTTCGGATGCCAACTCTGGATGTACTATCAGATGCATCGTAAGCTCAGGATAGATCTGTTCGGTGACGAGCAGATGCTCAGCGAAATGACCAATGCCGCGAAATATACGGGTGCAGTTATAATCGGTGGTGGAATTTCAAAACATCATGTTATATGGTGGAATCAGTTCCGTGGGGGACTCGATTATGCGGTCTACCTTACAACCGCTCAGGAATTTGACGGTTCCCTCTCCGGTGCACAGATCAGAGAAGCCGTTTCCTGGGGTAAAGTGAAAGCAAATGCAAAAAAGATGACCGTTGAGGGAGATGCAACGATCTCGTTGCCGATTATCGTAGCTGCCCTCGAGGATAGGTTATAAATGACCAAGAAGGTAGCAGTCCTACCGGGTGACGGAATAGGACCCGAAGTCGTATCCGCAACCGTATCCGCCATCGACGCATTGTGTCTGGACATAGAATTCGTCAACGCAGACATAGGTTTCGATTGCTACAAACGTACGGGAAGCGCACTTCCGAAACAGACCCTCAACACGATCGATGAATGTGACGCCATCCTGGTAGGATGTGTAAATGATGATGGCACGGATCGCGTATATCGAAATCCAGTGATGGAAATCAAAAAACGTCTCGATCTTTTCGCAAATGTCAGACCTATAAAGAAGATCGCACAGGATATAGGGGTCAAGGATCTGAACGTAATCGTCATAAGAGAGTACACCGAAGGATTGTTCTCTATGAACGAGATCGAAGACCTCGACGGCGTGACCCACCAAAGAAGGATCAGCTACAAGGGATGCAAAAGGATCTGTCAGTTCGCAAGGAATCTTTCGGAATGCGAGGATCGTAAAAGAATCACCTGTGTCCATAAGGCAAATGTGTACAAGATCGCGGACGGCCTCTTCAAGAACACTTTCTACGAAGTGATGGCCGACTCCAAATTGGAGATCGATGATACAAAAGTAGATGACATGGCTGCTGAGATAGTTCTTCACCCTGACAATGTCGATGTCATCACTACCATGAGCATGTATGGGGACATCCTTTCTAGAGAGGCCGCCGCATTGGTAGGCGGTACTCATCTCTGTCCATCCGGGAATTATGGCGTACACAAAGCACTGTTCGAGCCACTCCACAAATCCAATCCAGAACTTGTCGGATTGAACGTTGTAAATCCTACCGGTTCCCTGCTCTCGGGTGCAATGTTACTTGAATACCTCGGTATGCCAGAAAAGGCAAGGAC
>JBAYAO010000006.1:0-34009 GCA_041669745.1 Candidatus Methanomethylophilaceae archaeon
ATCCCCCATCAACGAATGGTACGAGTGCAAGAATCATTATTGCAACTGCGATGACGGCTACAAGTCCTTTTCTCATCGCGGAGCGATTAACTCGTTAGCATTTATTACTATTCCTTGGCGAAAGCGAAGGTTTTGTGCGAAAGTAAATTAAAGGGCTAGCAGTAAGAGAGAAGAATCAGCGAGGACGGAGATGGAGAGAGCGGATAGGACCTACAGCAAGGACGAGGTCATGGGACTCATGGAACCGTTGGTTTCCACATGGTTCAATGAGAAGTTCGACAGTCTTACGGAGCCTCAGGCCCGTGCCATTCCGATAATCCACGAGAGGAGGAACGTCCTCGTATCCTCTCCCACCGGTTCCGGAAAGACACTCACGGCCTTCATGAGCATTATCAACGAATTGACGAGATACGCTTCGGAAGGTACGCTGGAAGAGAGGATCTACTGCGTATACATCTCGCCGTTGAAGGCGTTGGCGAACGATGTGAACAGAAATCTCAACACACCGTTGGCCGAGATGAGGGAGGTCGCGGCAAGACACGGCCTCAATGTTCCGGACATACGTGTTGCCGTAAGGTCCGGCGACACATCGCAATACGACAGACAGAAGATGCTGAAGCATCCGCCGCACATCCTGATCACGACCCCGGAATCGCTGGCCCTGATTCTTGAGGCACCGAAATTCAAGGAGAAACTGACCAAAGTCGAATGGTTGATCCTGGACGAGATACACGATATCTGCGATTCGAAGAGGGGAGCATTCCTCTCGCTCACCCTTGAAAGGCTTAAAGACCATTGCGAAAGGCCGTTCACACGCATCGGTCTGTCAGCTACTCTGGCACCCATAGAGGCGATCGCAGGATTCCTGGTCGGGGTGGATAACGGGAAGATAAGGGACGTAACCCTTGTGGAGTCGGATTCGAAAAAACAACTGGATCTGCAGGTCATATGTCCGACGGACGATATGACGGCACTGCCGTCGGACGTCGTCAATTCCATGATGTATGACAAGCTGAAAGACCTGGTGGATCAGCACGAGACCACATTGGTCTTCACCAATACCAGATCAGGAGCGGAAAGCATCGTGTACAAGCTGAAGGAACGCGGTCTCGAGAACGTCGAGGTCCATCATAGTTCCCTGAGCAAAGAGACCAGACTGGATGTGGAGGAGCGTTTGAAACGCGGAGAGATCAAATGTGTCGTATCCTCCACCTCATTGGAACTGGGCATCGACATAGGGTCGGTGGATCTGGTCTGTCAGGTGGGCTCTCCCAAATCTGTTGCGAAAGGTCTCCAGAGGATAGGAAGAAGCGGTCACAGCATGGGCAAGGTCGCAAAGGGTCGTCTGCTCGTATTCGATCCTGACGATCTGGTGGAATGTGCGGTAATGTGCCGTGCCGCTCACCGCAGCAATATCGACCGTGTCGGTATTCCGGAGAACTGTCTCGATATCCTGTCACAGACCGTGGTCGGAATGAGTCTGAGCGATCGTTGGGATGTAGATGCGGCATACGCATTGGTGTGCGGGTCCTACTGCTATCGCGACCTTCCGAAAGAGAAATTCATGAGCGTTTTACGTTACCTCGGAAGCAAGGACGAGTTCGAGGGAGTCTATTCCAAGATATGGTATGATGAAGAGGCGAACCTGTTCGGAAAGAAGAAAGGCACCAGGATGATCTACTTCATGAATCTGGGCACCATTCCGGAAGAGGCCAATTATCGTGTAATCACGAGTCACGGTACTGGTGTGGGCGAGCTATCTGAAAAATTTGTGGAAAGACTCGCGCCCCGAGACATCTTTGTTCTGGGAGGTCGTTCATTCGAATTCGTTCGCTCCAAAGGGATGGTCGCATACGTGAAAGAGGCCACAGGAAGGAAGCCGACCGTTCCGTCATGGGCCGGAGAGATGCTACCCAGGAGTTTCGATCTTTCGATGGATGTGGCTGAATTCAGAAGGGAGATGGCTGGGAGCCTCGACAGGGACGACCATGAACTGATGAACTACCTATGCAAAGATTTCGATATAGACGAAGGTTCGGCGCGTTCGCTCATATCCTATTTCAGGGAACAGAAGGCGGTAGCCGGTCTGATTCCGGACGACCGACATTTGCTGATAGAGGAATACATCGATCCATCTGGCAATCAGAGGATAGTGTTCCATTATCCGTTCGGGAGAAGGGTGAACGACGCGTTGTCGAGAGCGTATGCCTACAGGATATCGAACATCATCGGTTCCAACGTATCCGTCACGATGTCCGATGACAATTTCATGATAGGGACGTCCAGGAGAATGGACATAACCAGGATACCGGATCTTCTTTCATCGAAGGATATCGAGGCCATCCTGAGAAAGGCGATCAAAGACTCCGAGATATTCAAACTCAGATTCCGACACACCGCCACCAGAAGCTTCATGATCCTGAGGAACTACATGGGCCGTCCGATCTCGGTCAATCGTCAGCAGACGCGTTCCTCGTATCTTTTGGACGCATTGGGCGAAATGGAAAATATGCCCGTGATCGAAGAGACATACCGGGAGGTCTTGGAGGACGACATGGACATCAAGGATGCACGTCTGATCCTGGACATGATAGGTTCCGGTCAGATGACGGTCGAGACGGTGGCTTTCACCGGAACGCCGTCACCTTTCGCACATGCGGTGATCCTCTCAGGATTCTCGGACATAGTCCTGATGGAGGATCGTTCGGCGCTGCTCAGGGAATTGCACCGCAAGGTCCTGTATCGCGCAATGGGCGACAACACAAGGGAATACGAATTCGAGGAAGATCAGGTCGTCCCCTATTTCAGAGAGAAGATAGGCAGGGTCGCCGATAAGGAGGACATCCTCGGATTGTTGATGCGCACTGGACCGCTTCAGGCCATAAGGGAACGCGGTCGCAATATCTATGCCTATTCCGATGCAGACAAGAGGACGGTAGACGGTTGGGTCAGGGAACTCGTGAAAGAAGGGAGGATAGGAACGGTGTTCCTCGACGACGTGCACATAATGACGGTCGAGGAGATCCCGTACTATGCGGCGGCGACCCGCAAGGAAAGGGAACTCAGCGAGATGGACGAAAAGGTCCTCGCCCGTATCGACAGGAACGTGGCGATAAGCGATATCACGGCCGAGTTGCAGATAAGCGAGGATATCGTTTTCAGAACCGTCAAGAAACTGGAATCCATGTATCTCGTGACTAGGACGGACATATCTGGCAACAACAGATGGTTCTTTTCACGTTTCAACGTGGGTCTTCCAGACAAAAACGAATCGATCGACCGTGTGATACTGCGTTTTATGGAATGTTTCGCTCCGGTTACGATACAGGAGATATCATATGCCTTATCGATACCGGAGAATGAGGTCAGGGTATCGTTAGAGGCTCTGACAGGCGAGGAAGAGGTCTCAAAAGGACGTTTCCTGATCTCAGAGAACGACCAGTACATGAGGAAGATAGACCACATGAGACTGAGGTCCGGTAAGAGCAACGTGTTCGATTACGATTCCGTGGAAAGATACAGGTTCTACAAAGGTTCGGAATTCGATACCATAGAGGATTTCTTCAGGTTCTACGGTTCGGCCGGAAGCGAGATCGATGTTTTCAACAGGGTGAAGAATTTCGATCTTCAGCATTGGTATTCGATGCGTTTCTCCAGCAGGATACAGTTGGGACGTTTCATAAGGGGAAGGGTCAGATTCGTTCTTTCCGACGATGCTGACAAATATGCGAAGATCAGAAACGAGACCGTATTGCCAGAGGACGAATCTCTGTTGGCGGTTATTGCCGGGATGGGAACCGCCACGATGAGACAGTTGGTCTCGGAGACGAACAGGGACAAGGACGCGGTCAAGGAATCTCTCATGCGTCTGGACAAAGCGCTCAGGATAGTCCGGGCGTTCGATGAGAAAGAGGACTGGGGAACCGAGAACGTATATGAGGTCTACAGACCGAACACCCCGGAGGAGGATCCGACTCCGGAATTGGTCATGCAGATCGTCCGTGCATACGGTCCCATACCGACCACGGCCTTCAGGCACATGCTCGGCGTCTCATCGGAGGATGCGACGGCCATCGCCCGCAGGCAGGGAGCGGAGACGATACTGGTCGGTGACGGACAGGTACCGATGCTCGTGATGCCGGATGAGATCCCGAAGATCACAGAAACGCAGAGCAGCGATAACGAGATACGCGTACACTCGCTGTACGATCCGAATCTGGCATCCAAGTGGGCCGAGATATCATCTCGTTACGGTGATAAATGGATCTATCCGTTGGTTATGGACAGCAGGGTGGTCGGTGCCTTGGAGGCATGGGAGATGTCCGGCTGCATCGAGATACGCATGATAGACATCAACACCCCGGAGCTGTTCCCGAAGACCCTGAAGGCGATCGACGAGTTCATGAGATTCTTCAGGATGAAAGGCGTCGACATAGTCAGGATAAGGGAGGTTCTCACCAAAGATGCCGCGGAATTGGACGGAGAAATAAAGAAAGCCCTGGATGACAGCGGTTACCATCTGGTGAACGGATTCTACGCCAAGGGGAGGTTTATTCCGAGGACGTTCACAGAGGATGAACTTCTGAGCTATATCTTCAGAAAACAGCACGTGGTCCGCTCCGACAGATTCCAGACGGTGTACGAGGCGATCTCTGAACGCGGTTACATAAGGACGGATGCGGAGATAGTGACACGTGTTGCGGACAGAACGTCGATCAAGAAGCAGATGGAACGCGGAGATCTGATGAAGATGTCGCTGTGTCCGAATTACATCGGATACACCACTAACGACTTCTCATACCTGTACCGTGTGGTGAAGGACGGCAATCCAGACGACGATATGAAGATGCTCATGGAACTGATAGGGGACCGTCAACCGATATCTAGAAAGGATGTCGTCAAAAATTCCGTATTGTCGGAGGAAAGGACCATCAAGGCGCTTAACGGTCTTTTCCATGAATCCATTACGTACCAGGATTCTAATTCTGCATACAGCATCGTTCCGACAGGGTCGATCGGCAGAAAAGATGCCGTACGCGAGATAATGAAGATGCATTTCCGTGACTTCGGCATATTCAGCGCCGAGATGTTGTCATCATTCCTATCGCTGAAGATGGGGATCATCAGACAGGTGTTGGCAGAACTGGAGGAGGAGGGAATGCTGGTGAAAGGCTTCTTCAACGAGAACAGCGCCACAGTCTATTGGATGCTGAAAGAGGACGTCGACAAGCGTATAGAACCCGTCAGGGACCTGCTGTTACTCAACACCCAGGACAATCTGCATGTCTATCTCAGAAATCTGATAAAGAGGGAGGTCGGTGCAACCGAAAACGTAATCTTCAAGGGAACCAGGATCATAGGCTCCTTCAAGGGTAAGCTGACGGTATCCGGTGCCAAGGTCGAGGATTTCAAAGGTACTGGTGAAGCACAGCGTTTCCTCAAGGAGACAGCGATTGCGTTCGGTGTGAAGATAGAGAAGGAAGAGGATCCCGATGACAGGGATTGGAATGTTTCGGAATTCTATCTCAAAACGAATCCAGGTGCGATTTAACGGACATTAAACAACAATGATGGTCGGACATCCTGTCAATCTTATATATTGTTAAGTTATATTTGCCGTCATGAAGATTCCGTGTGAATTGGTCGTATGGTATGTTCTTCCGACCATTCGGAGAGAAGTCGCCAGAGAGCTAGTCAAGACCCACGGTTTGTCACAGGCGGAGGTTGCCAGGAAATTCGGTGTGACCGATGCTGCCATTTCTCAGTATCTCAAAAAGAAGAGGGGGGAGAATCCTCTTATCGAAGAGAGTCCGCAGTATGAGAAGTTCGAAACGGAGATCAGAGCCGCCGCGGACCGTATCGCGGACGATACTTCGGAATTCGCAACCGAGATGTGCAGGATATGCACGGTCGTCAAGAGCACAGGTATGCTGGCCAAGATCTACGAGGTTCAGATCGGGTGTAAACCGCCGGCCTGTGCCTGTGATTCCAATATAAAATCGCTGTGATACAGGAACTCCTGTGCGTATCCGGGATATCTTCCGAACTTGGTCCTGGCGAATTCCGTGAGATGTGCGTAACTACCTGTCACGTGGTACTTTTCCTTCAATACCCTTTCGATCCTTGCATCTATCGGGAACGCCTCCATGTGACCGTAAGCGAAAAGTGCGATGCAGTCCGCGACCTTGTTGCCTATTCCATTGACGGAGAGGAGGGTCCTTCTGCAATCGTCGTAATTCATTCCGCATAGGGCGTTGGGAACGATATTCCCGTCGTACACCCTCTGTGCCAGTTCCAAGAATCTGTTCTCCCTGTATCCGAGTCTGCATGCGCAGATATCGCCGGTTCCGTCGATCACATCCTTCGGCGTAGGAAACGAAAATCTTCCTCCCAGGTCCTCGCCGAATTCTCTGCAGACGGCCTCGACCATCATCCCTATCCTTTTGACATTCGCATTCGTTGCCAGAAGATATGTCGCAATGCATTCCCAAGGATCCTGTTTCAGAATGCGCAGTCCCGGGCATCCGTCCACGAGTTCGGCGATGTACGGATCTGAAGCGGAGATGTCCCCGTATATCGCGTCCAGGTCGTCGTCCGCTCTGAAGTATTCAAGAATCCCATCCTCATCCGATGTACCGGTGCATTCAAAGCCGTCGCAGGTCTGACGCAAGGTAATAATTTCCTTGCCGAGAACCCCTTCCCAGGCGCCATTCTTTTTGATCCAACGGTGTGCCTGACCGCAGCCCAGTGTCGGATCCAGGGAAACGTTCATTCGAAGCTTCATAACATCACTTCGGATTGTTCACTCGATATAAACACGTTACCTGGATAGGAAGATATATGCAGACGCCGTCATGTCCCTCATGAGATTTGGTCCAGCAGGATATCCCTCCAGTAGCAAGAATCCAGAAGATGCCCTGAACATAGTCAGGGAGTTGGGTCTGGATGCACTGGAGATCGAATTCGTCCGCGGTGTGAGGATGTCTGAGGCAAAGGCAAGGGACATCGGAGAAATGGCCGTGGAAAGGGATATCAGACTCAGTGCGCATGCGCCGTACTACATAAGCTTCAATTCGGATAACGCCGAGACCAGACAGAAAAGCATCGCTTGGGTGATGGATACCGTCCGTGCCGCGAACAATCTCGGTGCGTACATCGTCGTCATTCATGCGGCGTCGTACGGAAAGACCCCCGGCACCGCAACCGATGCGGTGATCGACGGATTGACCAAATGCCGTGAGATGATGGACGATGAGGGCATCGACGATGTTATTCTGGGTGTCGAGACCATGGGCAAGACCGGGGTTTGGGGAACGCTCAGGGAGATCTCAAAGGTCATGGACAGCGTTCCGGGAACGCGTCCCGTTCTGGACGTTGCCCATGTCCATGCGAGATATCAGGGTTTTCTGAAGACCGAAAAGGACATGCGGGACCTGGTGGACGAATTCTTAGCTCTGTCCGGAGACATCGCGCATTTCCATATAAGCTGTATCAGATACGGCGATAAGGGCGAGATATCGCACCTTCCGTTAAGTGCGAAGGAACCGGACATGTCGCTGTTGGCAAACGTCTTGTCGGAATACGATAATGATTGTACATTTGTATGTGAATCACCTTTGCAGGAAAGGGATGCGGTCGTGTTTAGGGACATGTTCCATCCCCGTTCATGATAAAACTTTAAATGCTTCATTCCGTTCTGCCGCATAGCGCCACTGTGGCTCAGCGGTAGAGCGACTGATTCGTAATCAGTCGGTCGGGGGTTCAATTCCCTCCAGTGGCTCCATCTTTCCTCTCTTCGATGCTGTTTTACCTGCGAGTACCAGAGCGACCGACGTGCTGCGGCATCATCTTTTCATGTATTGGTTCACTATCTTGACGGCGCAGACATCACCGCACATCGAGCATCCGTCCTCGAGTTTGGTGCATCCGCGTTCCCTGTATTTTCTTGCTTTTTCGGGATCGAGGCAGACGTCGAACATCGATTCCCAATCCAATGCCTTCCTGGCATTGGCCATCTTCGTGTCGAGGTCCTTGTTCTTTCCGCGTATCATATCGCCAACGTGCGCTGCGATCTTCGAAGCGATCAATCCTTCTCTGACATCATTTGCATCCGGCAGTGAGAGATGCTCCGCGGGCGTGAGGTAACAGAGGAAATCCGCACCGGCCTTCGCGGCCATTGCACCGCCGATCGCTCCCACGATGTGATCGTATCCGGGGGCGATATCCGTCACAAGCGGCCCTAAAACGTAGAAGGGGGCGCCATAGCACATCGATTTCTCAAGCACCATGTTACTCTCTATCATATCGATCGGTACGTGTCCAGGTCCTTCGACCATGGCTTGGACACCCGCTTCACGACATCTTTTCACAAGACGTCCCAAGGTCATCAATTCCGATATCTGAGCGGCATCCGTCGCATCGTCTATGCAGCCGGGTCTGAATCCGTCACCTAACGAAAGCGTGAATTCATATTTCCTTGCAAGATCCAAAAGATAATCGAAATTCTCGTAAAGCGGATTTTCCTTCTCATTGTGAAGTATCCATGCCGTGAGGAAGGAACCGCCGCGCGATACGACATCCATTCTTCTTTCGGATGATTTCAGCCATGCAACGCTCTCCTTCGTGATACCGCAATGAACGGTCATGAAATCCATCCCGTCTTTTGCATGACGTTCTATACCGTTGAATATATCATCCTCGGTCATTTCTACGACGGCGTTTTTCCTTGCGGCCACCAGGCCCGTTTGATATATGGGGACGGAACCGATTATGACAGGGCATTCCCTGATCATCCTCTTTCTGATGGCATCTATGTCACCGCCTGTACTGAGGTCCATGATCGCATCTGCACCGTATTTGAGTGCGACTTTGAGTTTATCGAGTTCCGTTTCAAGACAGACAAGGTCCCTGGAAGTACCCAAGTTAACGTTCACTTTGACACTCATCCCTTCACCGATGGCGACAGGTTCCGGATCATGTATCGGATTGCACGGAACGACTATGCGTCCGGAAGCTATTCCGTTCCTCACGAATTCCTCACTCATGTGCTCTCTCTCGGCTATCGCCTTGATCAGGGGTGTGACGCCTTTTCGGGCCTCTTCCATTATGGTGCTCATCGGATCCCTAATAATCTACTCGGTTTTAAGGATTGTCTGCTGACCGAATCCTTAATCTCGCGCGCGCGTGCGCGAGAATATACGCGCGTATTTATACGGGAAACACATACCTGAAGATGTTACAGCACGTTGGTGTAACGGCGCTGAGGGAAGAATTCTATGGATGGGAACGATAACGGCACAATGAAGACCTACGATGCAGACAGCATCGTTGTCTTGGAAGGTCTGGAGGCAGTTAGGAAGAGACCCGGGATGTACATCGGGAGCACAGATTCAAGGGGATTGCATCATCTGGTCTACGAAGTGGTGGATAATTCCATAGATGAGGCTATGGCCGGCTTCGCCGACATAATCTATGTCTGCATAAACGAGGACGGTTCATGCACCGTCAGAGATGACGGACGCGGTATTCCGACGGGAATGCAGCATGCCAAAGGAAAGTCTGCCCTGGAATTGGCACTGACCGAATTGCATGCAGGCGGTAAGTTCGATAAAAACAGCTACAAGGTGTCCGGCGGTCTGCACGGTGTCGGTGTTTCCGTCGTCAATGGCCTCTCAAAGAAAATGGAGGCAACCATAGAAAGGGAGGGAAAGATATGGTATCAGAGTTACCACAGAGGTATACCGGACGGGCCCGTCGAAATAACTGGTGAAAGTGACAGGACAGGTACTACGATAACGTTCTATCCGGATGATTCGATATTCGAGACAGTGGAATTCGATTATGCGGTGCTCCAAGGAAGATTCCGTAACCAGGCGTTCCTCAACAAAGAGGTCACCATAACATTCGAGGACAAGAGAACAGGTAAAACGGAAACATTCCATTATGACGGGGGTGTTTCAGAATTCGTTACCTATCTCAATACCGCAAAGACACCGCTGCATCCTGTTCCGATTCATATATTCGGTCTCAGCAACGACGTCGACGTCGAGGTTGCTCTTCAATGGACGGACGGGTACAGTGAGAACACGGTCTCCTTTGTGAATACGATCAGCACACCCGAAGGAGGAACGCATCTCGCCGGTTTCAAAACGGCACTGACCAAGACGATCAACGATTATGCCAAATCCAATAACATGACCAAGGGTGTGGTGCTTGGTGGGGACGATGTCCGTGAGGGATTGACCGCCGTTCTCAGTATCAAAATCCCCGAACCGCAGTTCGAGGGACAGACAAAGACCAAACTTGGAAACAGTATCGCACAAACGGCTGTACAGAGTTTAATGAATGAAAAACTTGCCGAGTATTTCCTTGAGAATCCCAAAGTTGCCGAGATAGTCATCAAAAAATGTTACTCTTCATACGTGATAAGGGAGGCGGCACGTAATGCCAGGGAGACCGCAAGAAGGAAAAGCGTCTTCGAATCGAATTCCCTGCCTGGAAAACTTGCCGACTGTACAGAACGCGATCCGACGAAATCGGAACTATACATCGTCGAGGGAGAGTCTGCTGGGGGGAGTGCCAAACAGGGTCGTGACAGGATGTTCCAGGCCATACTTCCTCTCAGAGGGAAGATCCTGAATGTCGAGAAGGTGAGTCCGGACAAGATCCTGCAGAGCGAGGAGATAAAGAATCTCGTTCTCGCGATAGGCGGGGGCATCGGACATGAATTCGATCCCATAAAAGCAAGATACCACAGTATAATAATCATGACCGATGCCGATGTGGACGGTGCACACATCGCCACTTTGATATTGACATTGTTCTACAGGCAGATGAGACCGCTGATAGACAGCGGATTCGTATATCTGGCAATGCCTCCATTGTACAGGATCGCCAAGGGGAAGAGAGAGATATACGCGTACAATGATGCTGAGATGAATGCGGCCATTGAAGAATTGGGACAGGGCACGAACATCAGCAGATACAAAGGTCTGGGAGAGATGAATCCACATCAGCTGTGGGAGACGACCATGGATCCCGAGAGAAGGGTGATGAAGAAGATAACTGTCGAAGATGCACAGTTGGCGGACCAATTGTTCTCCACACTCATGGGAGATGCCGTGGAGCCCAGAAGAGAGTACATCATCGAGCACTCACATGAAGTGATAAACCTGGATGTGTGATATCATGACAGAAGGGGAGAACACTGAAGATACGAATGTGCAGAAGTCTCAGCACAAAGTCATCCTGCAGCCGATAGAGAGGGAAATGTCCCGTTCGTACATCGACTATTCGATGAGTGTGATCGTCGGGCGTGCGCTGCCGGATGCGAGGGACGGTCTGAAACCCGTTCACAGGAAGATCCTGTTTGCGATGTACGATATGGGTCTTCCGTACAACAGACCACACAAGAAATCCGCAAGGATAGTGGGAGAAGTCCTTGGTAAGTATCATCCACATGGTGATTCTGCGGCGTACGAGTCCATGGTCAGGATGGCCCAGACCTTCTCTCTCAGATATCCTCTGGTCGACGGTCAGGGAAATTTCGGTTCGGTGGATGGGGATCCGGCAGCGGCCATGCGTTACACCGAAGCACGTCTTTCCAAGATATCCAGTGATCTGCTTGCGGATCTTGATAAGAATACCGTGGATTTCATGGACAATTTCGACGGTTCTCTGAAGGAACCGACGGTGCTGCCTTCGAAATTCCCCAATCTTCTGGTGAACGGTTCATCGGGTATCGCCGTAGGTATGGCGACGAATATGCCGCCTCACAATCTGGTCGAAGTGGTGGACGCCATCGTCTACACCATCGATAATCCGGATGCCGACTTTCCGGAACTAATGCAGTTCGTCAAAGGACCGGATTTCCCTACGGGAGGAACGATCTATGGGCTTTCGGGCATTGTTTCCGCGTACAAGACGGGACGCGGGAAGATAAAAGTCAGGGCGAACACGCATTTCGAGGAGAAAGCGAACGGAAAATCGATGATAATAGTCGACGAGATACCCTACCAGGTCAATAAAGCGAGACTTATAGAGCAGATCGCAGAACGTGTGAAAAACAAAGAGATCGAAGGGATAACGGATCTGCGTGACGAGTCCGACAGGAACGGCATGCGCATCGTCATAGAAATACACAAAGATGCCATAGAATCCGTCGTTCTCGAGAATCTGTTCAAACACACAGGCATGGAGCAGACATTCGGGATAATCAATCTTGCACTGGTGGACAACAAGCCGCGCCTGCTCACGCTGAAGGAGCTCATAGTCCAATACATAAAGCACAGAAAATTGGTCGTCACGCGCAGGACGCAATACGATCTTGACGTCGCGACGAAGAGACACCACATCCTGGAAGGTCTCATGATCGCGTTCAACATGTTGGACGAGGCCATCGCGCTCATACGTGCATCGAAGAACGGCGAGGAGGCATCCATAGGGCTGCAGGCCCTTCTCTCCATCGATGAGGATCAGGCCAAGGCCATATTGGATATGAGACTTCAGAAATTGACAGGTCTGGAGATCGATGCCCTGAAGACCGAGTACGACGAGCTCACCAGACTGATGCTCGACCTGAAAGACATACTCGCCAACGACCACAGGGTATCGGATATAATAAAGGAAGAGCTAACGGGAATGAAGGCGGCGTACGGCGACGAACGCAAAACCGTGATCAATTCGAACGCGATCGATACGGACGAAGAGGATCTCATACCGAGGGAGGACGTGGTCATAACGATCACCGCCGACAACTACATCAAACGCATCCCTTTGAAAACGTACAAACAGCAGGGACGCGGCGGTGTCGGTCTCATCGGCATGCAGACGAAAGAAGAGGACAACGTCGTCAATATGTTCGTTTCCTCCACGCACGACTACATCATGTTCATAACGAACCATGGCCGCATGCATTGGCTGAAGGGATACAGGATCCCGGAGGGAAGCAGGCAGTCCAAGGGAAAGCCGATCGTAAACATGATACCCGATATGGAGGAAGGAGAGAAGGTCGTCAGTACGATATGCGTCCATGAATTCTCGGACGATCGGTATCTCGCGTTCTGTACGAAGAAAGGTCTGCTCAAGAAGACCAGTCTCAGCGCTTACAGCAACGTGAGGAACAAAGGGATCAAAGCGATCAAATTGGACGCCGACGACGAACTCATCGAGACAAGGATAACCGACGGTAAGGATCAGATAATATTGGCCACAAGCGAGGGGCAGGCCGTGAGGTTCGATGAGAGTGAGGTCCGTCCCACGGGCAGGGACACGATGGGTGTGAAGGGGGCTACGCTCAACGAGGGTGATGAGGTTGTTGCAATGGCCGTCGTAAATTCGGACGATATGCTCCTCACGGTGTCCGAGAACGGATACGGCAAAATCTCGGTCGTTGACGATTATCGTAAAACGCATCGTGGAAGCAAAGGTGTCATCACCATCAAGACGACGGAAAGGAACGGCAGGGTCATCGGTGTGAGAAAGGTCACCACATCGGACGAACTTATGGTCGTGAGCAAACAGGGGAAGATGATCCGTATCCGTGTTGCGGATATCCGCGTCACCGGACGCAATGCTGCTGGCGTGAAACTCATGGACATGCGCAATGACGACAAGATCACGGCATTGCAGCCGATTGCCAACGAGGAGGAAGTCGGGACTGCCAAAGACGACACAGTCGATGAAGACGTCACCCGTGACGGAGAATCAGATGATGGGACATCCGGTGAAATGCACGGATCCGAATAAGATCGGTACGGCGGCTCTCGTGCTGACGGCGGCGGTATTCGCTGTCTCGGCATGTTCTGCCTATCTGTATTGGCGGGACGATCCGTATTCGGCGGGAGTACCGATATCCGTTGCGATCATGTCGATGACTGCGATATCGATTCTGATATTGGCGTGGACATTGGGACGACACAGAAAGGCCGAGGAGAGATCCGAGGAGGTCGTGTATCTGAGGATGGTTCGCGGTCCCAGGCGCGCGCTCAAAGAGGATTTTCCACGTCAGGAAACATCTGCAGAGGATGAAAATCTGAAGGGACATTTAAACCAGTAAACTTTATAACACGAGTGCACATAGGGGGAATCCACGCCGTGGTAACTCAGTTGGGAGAGTGCAAGACTGAAGATCTTGAAGTCGCTGGTTCGAGCCCGGCTCACGGCACCATACCTTCTCCCCAGTGTTCAAATACGCAGTTGCGGATGGTGAAGCAATGGCGAATATGGACGAGCTCTTCGTAGACGTCAGCGGTGCAGATCTGACATTGTCTGAAATACTAAGATTAGTGGAACGGATACAGTCCGACAATCCGGACATGGATATATTCCTCGACGGGGACCGCCAGGCCATAATGGGACGTCCCCATGTCGTGCAGAACGCCTTGGAGAGATGATCATGGGTCGTGGAAGGATAACGGTAGGTCTGTACAACTCTTACGATCCGCTGAAGTTCAGGGAGCCGCACAGACGTGTCCTTGCCAGGGTTGGCGGTCTTGCGATGTCATTCAATATGAATCTTGCGCTTTTCGGTTTTCCGTTCCCTCCCGAGATAACCCAGCCTAAGGAATTGGCGGAATGGGTTGCGGGAACGACAAGTATCGGTTCTCACGGGGATTATTTCGTGGAACTCGCTGACAAGGGGAGATTCCTGAGTTTTCCATATCCAGCAAAAGGTTTTCCGCCACAGTTGGGGGAACCCATACTGACAACCAGTAAACCGAACACCAAACTGTCGATCACATTGAGACAGACAGCGGAAATGGTCGAACGCGGCCAGAGTATCCTCTTGGTTTTCGGTCTGGGTCCACATGGTGTTCCCAAAGACGCGGCATCGATCCCGAGATACAATCTGGACATCACGGATGGAAGGTACTCGTTGGAGACCTGTACGGCACTGGGTGCGGTGACGGGAGCATTGCACGCAATGCTCGATCAATAGGTTTCGTAAAGGATGTTCTCCGGAGCGTAGAGCACACCCTTGCCTTTCGCAACACGGCCTACGACATAGGCATTCTTGTATTCCTTGGCGATCGCTTCTGCGTCATCCGCGGGAGCCACTATGTCGAAACCCATGCTCATGTTCAGCGTCTGATAAATCTCACGGTCGGTTATCCCGCCGAGTTCCTGGATCTTTTCAAAGATCGGAGCGGGTTTCAGAGGATCGTCGATCACGTACTGAAGGCCGGTCCTCATACGCAGAAGGTTCCTGAGTCCTCCTCCCGTTATATCGATGAGACCGTGTATTTCATGTTTGCTTATGATGTCCAGGACTTCCTTGACATAGATCTCTGTCGGTGTCAGAAGTTCCATCCCTATCGTTCCCTGGAGACCCGGGATCCTATCAGTCAGGCTGTAACCCGCGGCTTCAAAGACCTTTCTGGCCAAGGTGAGACCGTTGGAATGAATACCGGATGATTGTAATGTGATGATGAGATCGCCTTCCTGGCATTCCTGACCGGAGACGATCTTGTCCTTTTCAACGTAACCCAGACACGTTCCGGATAGGTCAACGCCCTTTACCATCTCCGGAAGAACGGCGATCTCTCCGCCGACGATCTCCATGTTCGACAGTTCTGCACCTTTTTGCAATCCCTTTCCGATGCTCTCCGTGATCTCATCCACGGGTTTGTCGATTGCGATGTAGTCTACGAAGGACATCGGTTCCGCACCGACGCAGACGGTGTCGTTGACATTCATCGCGATGCAGTCGATACCTATCGTATCCCAAATGCCCAGCTCCTCTGCGACAAGGATCTTCGTTCCGACGCCGTCGGTGGCCAATGTCAGATACACATCTCCGAAATCGATTAGGCTGGCGAACAATCCCTTCATGTTCGTCATTTGTCCTCTTCCGGTTCTTTTGAATCTGAGTTCTTTGACCAAGGCTTCTATCGCACTCGATTTCCTGTCGATGTTCACACCTGCTTTGGCATAGGTCCATCCATCCGATATCATAAACCTCGGTTCTCGTAATGCGGTATCGAGTTTATATCTTATCATCACGGAGAGGTCTTCTGACGGATACGGAAAATACACTTATTTCTCCAAAGCAGTTAAATCCATAGCGTTCATAGACAGTGTCATGCGCGAACGTTGGCTTGCTGAAAGGCATCAGGAGCATTATTATAAACTGGCCAAAAAGCTGGATTACCGCTCCAGGGCGTCATTCAAACTCATGCAGATCGACGATCGTTTCAACATTTTCAGAGAGGGCGATTCAGTGGTCGATCTGGGAGCTTCTCCGGGCGGTTGGCTGCAGGTTGCTAAAGAACGGGTAGGCGATGAAGGTACGGTGATCGGTGTGGATCTTCGGCCTATAAAACGTCTGGACGGGGTCACCACAATTCTGGGCGACATCACCGAAGACGGTACGATGATGAGATTGCAGGAGCTGTTCGGCGGAAAGGCCGACGTTATACTTTCAGACATGGCACCAAATATCGGAGGGCATTATTCGACCGATCATGCGAGATCGATAAATCTCTGCTACTATGCGGTGAACGTTTGCGACAGGATGTTGAAGAAGCACGGGAGGATGGTGATGAAGGTATTCATGGGCGATATGATCAAGGACCTGAAGAAGGAACTCGAGAAACGTTTCCAGAGTGTGAAACTCCATTCACCTGACGCATCCCGTCCCACATCGTCAGAGATATATATCATAGCAAAGGGATTTTACGCCGACAAGACAGTCGAGTTGAAGACCATGGAACACGAGGAGAAGGAAAAGGAATTCACCGTGAAGGGTGATCTGCTATGAATCCGGGGAAGATAATATGTATCGGTTGGAATTACAGGCCGCATGTCGCTGAATTGAAAGCCGCATTACCGAAGGAGCCCATGGTATTTTTGAAACCGTCAAGCTGTATGATCGGTGATGGTGACGATATAATCATTCCTGAGGGTATCACGAATGTGCAGCACGAGGTGGAGTTGGCGCTCATCTTCGGTAAAACCGGGAAGGACATCCAGGAGTGCGACGCCATGTCGTATGTTTCGGAAGTTGCGGTTTTCAACGACGTTACAGCAAGGGATATGCAGGCAAATGACAGAAAAGCCGGAAACTCATGGGATCTGTCTAAAGGGATGGATACCTTTGGTCCGATATCAAAGCCGGTGTCGGCGAAAGGATTGGACCTGTTCAATCTTCATCTGGAACTTGCCGTAAACGGTGAGATCAGACAGAGCGGTTATACATCGCATATGATCTTCACGCTTCCGAAGCTCATCTCGTACGTGTCCAGATACATGACCGTCGAAAAGGGAGACGTTATGGCCACCGGGACACCGGACGGAATAAGTGAGATATGCCGCGGGGATATCGTGACTGCGACGATCGATGGTATCGGCAGTGTCACTAATCGGGTCGTTTAGTCCCAAAATCTCTTGTTCTTTGCATACAACACTTCCGCAGCCAGTATATCCTTAAGGAGATCATCTTCGCTGTTATGCCGACTCCTCAGTATCCTGGATGCCGAATCGGGTCCTATGCCTCTTCCGGCAAGGGTTATACAGGCCTTTTGTCCGTTCTCGTTGACAAGATTGGCTATTCTGAACAAACGTTGCGCATCCTTCTTCTCGGTATCGTCAAGTTCCTTCTTGGCGAGGACCCTGATCTTATCTCTGTCGTATTCCTTAAGGACAGCGATCATATTTCCGCCGCATTTCGGACAGACGAATCGTTTAGGCGCATCTGCAACCCTTACCCTCCATTGGGTTTGACATTTTATGCACGATGCGAAAAGGACCTCGTCTTCCAGTCTCTTCTTCAACGCCATGAGGATCGAATGGTCTGCCCGAAGCGGCTGCATCAACTCCTTCGAACGTGTTATCCCCTCCATCCCTATCGGCGATATTTGAGATACTCTGAGCTCTATAGAACCGTCAGCGATACCGGAAATGACTTTTTCGGTATTTTCGATATCAAGGTCTTCCCATAGGACCTTGTTCACCGCTTCCCTGTACGCAGGTGTGTTCTGATGCATATCGAACAATCTGCCGAAATTGATGAAACGGTGGTCAGCCTCCTTTTCGATGATACCGAATTTCTTCGCGACATAGACAAATCTCCACTTGAGATACGTAGAATTGAGGATAGTCAGTCTCGCAAGTCCTTCTACAGTTCCGGGCCTTATCGATCTGAAGGTATCGACCAGTGTTTCTCTGTCTATGTTTCTGGGGAGTTCAAGGATCATGCGATACGGATCGGTAGAAATACCTACACTTTCTCCCAAACGCGCCGTCAACAATGCGCCGTATATCTTGCTTATGGTCTCGTTCACACGCGTTCCGAAGCACGCGTTTACTATGGCCAAGCGATCGCCGATCTCGATTGTAACGAGTCTGTCACTGGGGACCGCGAAATTTTCCTGGCTTTCAATGAATTTTCGGACACAGTCCTTTGCGTTCTCATCACCAGGATACTTATCCAGATCGAGGGTACGTCTCATTTCCCCGACCTCCATTGCGATCTCGAACGGGACCGGAATGTCAGAACCGACCCAGGAGGGAACCGAACCGACATCCTTCGTCTCTTCCACGAGCAGCTCGTCCTCGCGCATCTCCACTATGCGCCAGGTCCTTCCCTTGGCGATGAACATAGCGTACGGTTCCGCAAACGATGCTACAAAACTTTCATCCAATGTTCCCACTATACCCCTGGTGCTGATGTTTCTGATGAGATACGTTCTCTCATCGGGTATCATCGAGATGTTGTTGTAGAAATAGTTCATCCCTTTCTTCGATCTTCTGAAGCCGTTCTCGTCCTCGAAGATCATTTTGATGGATTTCAGCTGTTCAAGCGTCTCATCCATGTCCTCTCTTTCCAGATCACGGAATATATGCGATCTTCTGAATACGGAATACGCTGTGTCCCGATCTATTCTTCCGCTCATAGTCATGGCGATCAGCTGATTGGCCACGACGGTCAACGGACAGGGTCTTCCGATTTTGTTCTCTATCTCTTTTGCATCGCTTCTCCTGGCGATTATCAGGGATTCTGATACCTCATCCGGAGATGTTGCTATTATCTTTGCACGGATCTTCTCACCGATCCGGTGGCCGGCACGTCCGGCACGTTGTATCATCCTCGCAACCTGTCTCGGCGAGTTGTACTGGATCACAAGGTCCGTGGTACCGACATCGATACCCAATTCCAGGGACGAAGTACAGACAAGTGCCTTGGTCTCTCCCTTCTTGAAACTGTCTTCCATCTCCATCCTGTTCTCTTTGGACAGAGAGCCGTGGTGGACGTCTATAGAGAAATTCTCATCCCACAGATGATATCTGGCGGCGATCCATTCAGCGGTCTCTCTCGTGTTGACGAAGAAGAGTGTTGAATTGCTGGTCTCGATCAACGTTCGAGCTCTTTGCATCACGGCGAGGATATAAGGTTCGCACTGAAGCTTGTCCAAAAGTACCGGATCTTCACAAGGTGCAGGGCATTCGACCTCGATATCGAAATCTCTGAACGTATCATGTTTACAGACGGTAACTTTCCTCTTCACACCGGAAAGAAATCTTGCAACCTCATTCACGTTTCCTATGGTCGCGGATAGACCTATCCTCTGATACTCTCCGGCTATGACGGAAAGTCTTTCCATGGCGACACTGAGTTGAGCACCTCTTTCAACAGTTGCCAATTCGTGTATTTCGTCAACAACGAACCATTCAACGTTCTTCAGATGCTGGATGAGTTTTTTGCCGGTGAACAGAACCTGCAGCGTCTCAGGCGTTGTTATCAATATCTCAGGGGGATGTGCAGATTGTCTATTGCGTTCTGCAGCCGGTGTGTCGCCGTGTCTTACGCCAACAGAGATACCGAGTGATCGACCGAAATCCTCCATTCTTTTCAGCATATCTCTGTTCAATGCCCGGAGGGGCGTGACATAAATGCAGCGAAATCCTTTCCTTCCCTTCGACTTGAAGATCGTATCGAATATAGGGAGCATCGCCGCCTCGGTCTTACCGAGACCTGTAGGAGCCACAAGAAGTACATTTTCACCGGCAAGGATCTTTGGGACGGCATCTACCTGTGGACCCGTAGGCTCGTCTATGCCTCTGATTCTCAGTAAAGCGACGATCTCAGGGGATAAAATATCGAACGACATATAAATTGAAAATACCGGGCGAAGCCCGTTAAGAGGAAGGGTGAGCGGAACTCACTTCTTTCTTTTGGTCTTTTTTTTCTTCATCGCGCGGGCATTCTCCTTGACCGCTGCGTGAATGGCAAGAGCCTGCTCCTGTCCGTCAGTGATGTCGGCTTCCTTGAATCTCAGGACTATCCAGCCGTCTTCCTGAAGGGCCGAATCCTTTTGGGAACCCACACCGTCAGCGGTCACATAAACGGCGACCTTCTGTTTTACGAAAGCCACCGGAATGTTGTCGGTCCCGTAGTTCTTCCTGCATCTAAGTCCCTTATTCCACGCAGCCCTTCTGACTATGCCTTCCGGACTCAGTTCGAAGTCCATCGGTTCAAAGACGGCCTCTTCGGCCGTGGCTATTGCGGGTGCAGGTGTTGTACCAGCAAGCGTTTTCCTTTCTTCCGGTGCTGCGATAGCCTCTTTTTTCTCAGGTGCGGCCACCGCGACTTTTTGTTCAGCTACCTGCAGTTCAGGCGTCTTTACGGAGTCCGCTACATTCTTTGTGACAGGTTTCGTCGCATCGTCAGGAACTATCGGAGCAGTGACCTGCAGAAGGATCTCGGAGATATCCATGACCCTGACCTTAGAACCGATCTTCTTTGCGCCGGCCTTGAGATTGAGAACGCAGAACGGACAGGCCGTTGCGATAACCTCTGCACCGACCGCTTCCGCATCTCTGACCCTCTCTGCTGCGACATTGACAGCAAAATCGTTGAAAGCCGATTTGTATCCTCCGCCTGCACCGCAGCATCTGGAATTCTCTCTGTTCCTCTCCATCTCCACGAACTCGAGGCCCTTGATCTTTTTGAGGATGTTACGCGGTTCTTCGAAAACGCCAGAGTGTCTCCCGAGATGGCAGGGATCATGATATGTGACCTTTGCCTTGAACTCGTGGTTCAGCGGAAGTTTCCTCTTCTTTATCAGTTCATCGACGTACTGCGTAAGGTGATAGACATTCTGGCCCGTCTTCGAGTAGTAATCTCCGAAATTGGTCGAAACGGTCTTGAAACAGCCAGCGCACGACATCACCATGTCCTTTGCACCCATAGCATCGGCTTTGGTGACGACGGTTTCGGAAGCGTCCATCGTAAGTGTGTTGACCCCGGTCCTGAGTGCAGGGGAGGTACAGCAGATCTCATCTTCGCCGAGACAGTTCATCTTTATGCCGGCACGGTCCAGTACGGTCACACTTGCCTTGGGGATATCCTGCATTCTGTACGATCCTGTACATCCGGCGAAAAATATGACATCCGGCGGGCTCGTCCTTTTGACGTTTTCCGGCCACCAGGCATCCCTTTTGGATTTGGGTTCTCCGTAGGGATTACCGCTGTCTGCTATTCTTTCTGCCAATTTCTTATGAGCCGGTAGAGGTGCAACGTTTTCCTGGACCATCCATGTTCTGATTTTTTCCCAGAGGGCCACAAGTTCGATATTTGCGTGACAGATGGCTTCGCAGTTTCCACATCCAGTGCACTTGTACATGGCGTCTACAAACTCAGGACTCAACTCCACCTCTCTGTTGAGGAGTTTGTCCATCATACCAGTTCCCTTCTTGTCCAACTGGTTGAGGTAATATATTTTCCCTCTCGCGGTGACAGACTCCCAGGGAGTCTGAGCGTGGGCTTCACAGACATCGATACAGTACCCGCACATTTGACATTGCACTAGCTCTTTCTGAATGCGTGGTAACTTGACCATTTTTGGTTTTTCCGGCTTCATAGATACTACCTCGTCGCTCTCGCGGTGCGAGAAGACAAACGCTTCCCTAATGTTTGCCCAAAATAGGGTAAGGGTATATTTAGGTTTTCAAAGCGGGGTCTGTGCCATACAGCGTAAAGTACCGTTTTTACGAAATTCGTAGACGACTGTATATACCCACGCTACGAAAATGTCGGAAACCCAGAGAAAGACCCAGTAATGCATCTGACAGAAACCATTTAAGGTGATCACGGTCATACCGACTGATGATTCCGATGAGGGTTTATTTCGATAACAGCGCTACCACGAAAATGGCGCCAGAAGTGTTAGATGCGATGATGCCCTTCATGACGTCGGAGTATGGGAACCCAAGCAGCATCCATTATTTGGGGAACACGGCCGCTGCGGCATTGCGTAACTCCAGAAAGCAGGTTGCGGATTCGCTTGGATGCCTTCCTTCCGAGATCACATTCACGTCCGGAGGTACCGAATCTGACAATATTGCGCTCATGGGCACGATGCTGTCCTCAGGGAAAAAGAGAATAGTAACCTCTGCGATTGAACATCCTGCGGTCCTCGAGACATGTGCTGCATTGAGAAGATACGGTTTTGACGTCACACTTCTGGGTGTCGATAGGAACGGATTCGTCGATCCTGCGGAATTGGATTCGGTTTTGGGTGACGACGTCTGTCTGGTGTCTGTCATGGCAGCGAACAACGTCATCGGAACGATGCAGAACATATCCGAACTGGCAAAGGTTACACACGATCATGGTGTGCTGTTCCATACAGATGCTGTTCAAGGGTATACCAAGATGGATATCAATGTGAAAAGAGACAGGATAGATCTTCTTTCCCTTTCAGGGCACAAGATACACGGTCCGAAGGGCATAGGTGCTGTATTCGTCAGGACCGGTGTGTCGATAGGTCCTATAATGTTCGGCGGTGGACAGGAGTCGGGACTGAGATCGTCTACTGAGAATGTTCCCGGCATAGTCGGTCTCGGCAAAGCGGCCGAGGTCGCGATGTGCACGATGAAGACCGACATCCAACACATGACGAAACTCAGAGACGAGATAATAGAAGATACATTGTCCCTGCCAGGTGCGCATTTGAATGGGCCGGTCGAGAACAGATTATGCAACAATGCACACTTCAGATTTGACGGTGTGAAGGGAACGGACCTGATCTTGGCGCTGAGCAGAAAAGGTATCGCGGCTTCCACGGCATCCGCCTGTTCCGCGGGTTCTGTCGAACCGTCCCATGTACTCACTGCGATAGGACTATCGCCGGAGGAATCAATCTCCGCACTGCGGATTTCGCTATCCAGATATAATACGGAAGAAGAGGTTTCATATCTTGATGCGGTACTGCCGTCGATAATCAGGAGGTGATCCGATGGCAACAGTGAAGGCCTACATGAATTTCTGTCAAAAGACGCATACGGTGACGGTGAATCAGCGCGAAGACGGTGATTTCGATGTACATATCGAATCGGATTGTGAGTTTGTTAACGATTATGCCGGATTACTGAAGAAGATAACGATGGACGACCTTACTGATAATCGTACCAGTGCTATCACGGATCCAGAGAAGTTAAAGTACATAATGGGGCCGTGTTTGGCTCCGAATGCGGTCTTCAATGCCGGATGGCTCGAAGCAGGGATGTTCGCAAAATCATTGGCAAGGAAGGTCAAGCAAAACGTCATAAGTTTTGAGGATCTCGATTCGGAGTTATGATTGCAAAGGTCATGGCATACCGATCAGGCGGTCGGATTTTTTTGAAATCGGATGAACAGATGGACGCGGCGGGGTATGAACCGCAATCGTGTCTTCACAAGATACTGCAGGGAATTTCTTTATTAGTTCTTCATTCTTCGAAAGGACAGCGGTTCCGCACATGATTAGGATTCCAACTCAGCATCATATGCAAGAGAAGGCGTCCGTGGATCCATCGACCAGCGGGGATTTTCGAAATTCCTCGATCAACGGATCCAAATCAGAAATTTCCAGATAAAACCGCAAGTGTCCATATTTTATTCAAAAAATGGGGCTTGCCAGATGGTATATGGTGGGCCTGGTCGGATTTGAACCGACGACCATCTGGTTATGAGCCAGACGCTCCACCGGACTAAGCTACAGGCCCGTGGGTCACGGTTAAAAGCAGTGAAGATAAAAACCTATCGTTCCGGAATGCGGATGGCGCCGTCGCACGGGCTCGAACCGTGGACCTTGTGATTAACAGTCACACGCTCTACCGACTGAGCTACGACGGCAATATCAATCCCAGCAAAGAGGGACACATATTAAAGCGTTACGACAAAGGAATTTCTTTCTTCAAACGTTCGATCATGCCGATAAGTTTGTCCAGTTGTTCAGATACCTCTTGCATGTACTCGTCATACCTGTCAGTGACTCTGGCGCCTTCCGTCGATGGAGAGATGAGCCCTTCCTGTTCCAAAAGTCTTAGAGAATACCTAACTTTATGTTTCGGAATCTCGAGTATTTCCGAGAGACGGATGATACCGATAGGCTGATTCTCTTTTGTGACCTTGAGCATCCTGATGTGCCTTTCCATAAGCTCCAGTTCTCCGATGAGCTTTTCTGTCATACTTTCGGTGGCGCTCATTTTTCCTCGTGCTAGAAACAGAATGTTCGTATTTCAACCCAGTGCAAGCGCAATCGTCCGTACCGGGAAAATGGGCGCAATCCGCTCGGAAAATACGGAATTAGAAGAAGGGGGCGGGTTCAGCGACCATACCAGTGTTGCTTTCCCCATTTGTTGTAATTGATAGTCCATGCCTGAATGAACGACCCACAGCAATCCAGAGCGGCTTGCTCCGTCTTGTGAGTCTTATAACACCCGAGACATTGGTATCTCATTTCCGGGGCTTTCTCTTTCTTAGCCATCAGTCTCCCGAATTGTACGGGTTGTTAATAAAGGTTTAGCAGCCGTTTTTGTTCGAAATCCATGCTAACGCTTGAAAATAACCGTGAAACACAGTTACGTATCGTGTTATCTGGATTTTCGAGTATCTCTTTTTATATACCAACGATTCCTTCTACAGTAGCTATGAATCGAATAAAGGTCATCAACGAACCATCTGAGTTGGTACCGATGCTCAGATCTGTCGATACCTCCGTGAAGAGGGATGTGTTGAAAGAGGTGACCTTAGAATGGAAAACTGCCGATGAGATCGAGAAAAAACACGGTCCGGAAGGCAAAGAGGCAATCATTTTCTTTGAGAAGATGAAATTGGTGGAGAGCCGCTGGATCTCTACGAACGGAAGTTACCCCGAAAAATCTTTCCATACATACTACACTTCTTTCCACATTAACGCTCAATGGCCGGTTTACGAGATCAGTGATGTTCTCGCGGCAGCAATGATGAGCGAGGAGGAATACTCCGACATAGAAGAACGCATTCTCAAGGAAGTCGGTACAGACGGTAAATTCTCTGGAGATGTTGCCGAAGCTTTGAATCTTACATCAACGATGTTGAAAAGCCTGGTACGCAGATCTGTGAAGATGGATTATCACGGTCACAGGATCGAACTAAAGCGTGATGAGTAAGGTCCTCGATATGCCAGAGATTTGGATAATGAGGATAGGGCACCGTCCCGAAAGGGACAAGCGCGTGACTACGCACGTTGCCCTTTCTTCCAGGGCTTTAGGAGCGAAAGGCATATACGTAGACACACCGGATCCGGTCTTGGAAGGTAACATAAGGAGTGTCGTGGAACGTTTCGGTGGTGATTTCACCATTCGAACGGGGGTCAAATGGAAAGACGCGCTCAGGAATTTTGAGGGCAGAGTCGTCCATCTGACGATGTACGGCCAGAGGATAGATGAGGCGTTGGTCAAAATACCGAAAGACGATAACATCATGATCATCGTCGGCGCCGAGAAAGTACCCCCGGAAGTCTACCAGCGCGCGGATTTCAACGTATCAGTGGGGAATCAACCGCATTCAGAGATCGCAGCGCTCGCAATTTTCCTCGATCGTTATACGGGGGGTCAGACCTTGTACGCAGACCGTAGCGGTAAAATGACCGTTATACCCAATGAAAGGGGGAAGACAGTTGTCGATCTATCCAAATGAATTTGAATGTTTGGAGATCCTGAGCAGGGCAGGATGCAAAAGAAGAGTGATAATCCACTGTTGCACCGTGAGGATTGTTGCCGGTGAGATAATTAAGAAAATACCGTGCGACGAGGCTCTGGTCATAGCAGGCGCCCTCCTTCATGACATAGGAAGGTCGAGGGACCATTCAATACTGCATGCGGCGGTAGGTGCCAACATGGCATCGGAATACGGGCTTTCGACAGATATTTCAGAGATCATCAAAAGACACACGGGCGCAGGACTGGATCAGCAGGATGTCATGGAAATGGGTCTTCCGCAGGGAGATTACATGCCGGAGACAATAGAACAGAAAATAGTAGCCCACGCAGACAATATGGTCAGCGACAATATGGTTGTCGCACACAAGCACTCGGTCGATAAATTGTTGATGAAGGGCTCTCAGAGGGGGGCGCGCAGAATAGAGGAACTCCACAGCGAACTGTCATTGCTATACGGAGAGGATCTGGACGTCATCGTTTCCCGTATCGGTGAATATCCGATGACCGCAGGACCCTGTAGCAGTTATCTCAGAAAATGATCAGCTGACGATACCCGTTCTGGTTATGTGTTCAGGGAACGCCTTCAGAATTATGATATCGCCGATCGACTGGAGCCATCCGAAAGGTATCTTTATGGAGACGTTCTTGTCGACGAGAACAGGACTGGCGCTATCGATGAACAATCCTTCGATCCTCTTATTGGACACATCCAGGACGACATCGTCTATCTTGCCGACGAATATTCCATCCGGGGTATAAACCTCCAACCCTTTGATATTGTCCAGTTCTTCCAACAAGTTAGATCCCTAAACCGTATAGGCAAATCCTCGGTATATTAATGATATGCAAAGGTGTGCGTATGAAACATTTTTATTGTCACGGTCCGCTATACAATTGTACAAAGAGGAGATATCGAAATGGTCACAGAACTTTCGGAAGAGGCATTCGATGCATTTGTCGAGAAGAACAAATTTGTCATTATTGACTGCTGGGCACAGTGGTGTGGTCCATGCAGGAGAATGGGCCCTATAATCGATGATCTGGCCGTTGAACTGGAAGGCAAGATTGCAGTCGCGAAGCTGAACGTCGACGATGCTCCGGGTATTTCTGAAAAGTATCGTATCGAAGCGATTCCGACGCTGCTGTTCTTCAAGGATGCGAAGGCTATGAACCCGCTCGTCGGTCTCAGGTCCAAGGCGGACATCATGGCGCAGTTGAAGGATTATGGAATGGACAAGTCATCTGCATCCACAGAACCCGTTGTGAAACAGTTTGCGATACCCGTCACGGATGCGACATTCGATACATTCGTCAAAAGCAAGAAGTTCGTTCTGATCGACTGCTGGGCTTCATGGTGCAAACCTTGTCAGAGGATGGGTCCGATCATTGAAAAATTGGCTGAAATATCCCAGAAGGAGATCGCTGTCGGCAAATTGGATGTGGACAGCAATTCCGCGACGTCATTGAAGTACAGCATACAGTCGATTCCCACGCTCCTCATATTCAAGGACGGGAAGAAGGTCGATGATATCGTTGGTCTGGATCCGAGTCTGACTGCAGATAAATTGAAAAAATATGTCCTCGGTTCATAAATCATGATCGAAACAGATGTAGTAATAATCGGATCCGGACCGGCAGGAATACAGGCGGCGATACATGCTGGGCGTAAAAAAGCATCAGTGGTCATCGTCGGAAAAACGGTCAACAGTGCACTGTACGGAGCCCATGTCGAGAACTATTTCGGCATTCCCGGTAAGAAAAGCGGTATCGAACTCCTGAAAGACGGTATAGTGCAGGCGGAGACATTCGGGTGTAAGGTCCTTGATGAGAACATCATATCCGCCTCAAAGGAGGGGGATCTGTTCAAACTGGTGACCGAGAACGACGTTTCGATAATGGCCAAAGCCGTGATAATAGCGACTGGTATCTCCCGTGTGAAATTGGGTGTTCCGGGCGAGAAGGAGTTCTTCGGCAAAGGTGTAAGTTATTGTGCAGCATGCGACTGCAATTTCTATAAGGGAAAGACGGTGGTGGTCGTCGGTGACGAGACCGAAGCCGCGGTATCCTCCGAACTTATGACGAAATACGCTTCCAAGGTGTTTTGGGTAACAAAAGACACCAAAGCTTCCGAAAAGATTGCCGACAAGGCATCTGCGGCCGGTGTGAAGGTCGTAAGGGCCACAGCACTATCGATCGAAGGTACTACGAGAGTGGAGAGAATACGTCTTGATAACGGTGAGACGATTCAGACCGACGGGGTATTCATTGAGCTGGGTGCCAAATCGGCAGCGGATTTAGCAATGGATCTGGACATCCTTCCCGAGATCGATGACACGATCAAAGTCGATTCGAATTGCGCGACGGTAGTGAAAGGAATCTTCGCATGCGGTGACGTCACCGGGAAACCATGGCAGGTCGCGAAAGCCGTCGGGCAGGGTGCTGTTGCCGGTATCGCGGCGGCTGACATGGTGAGAGGTGCATGACTTGCCGGCAAACGATCTCATATCCGGTATGTTGAGGGAGGAGGGCGGCTTTCAAAAGGCGTTGAAAGTCATCTTGGATGATGAATTGGGAATGACCGTGAACGTTTTTTGTCGCTCTACCGGGATTTCACAGAGTACCATGTACAAAATACTGGAAGAGAAACGTGAACCGAATCTGAGGACAGTGAGGATGATCATCAAAGCGGTAAGAAATCTGTCCGAACCATCGAACGATGATTTCATAGCGGTGATAGCATCCCATCAGGTCCTCCAGACAATGGAGGCCAAAATAGATGTCAGCGGTCGGCCGGTCCTTCTGAAGGAATATCCAGTGGCCACTGTGGAGGATGCGATCATTGCGGCGGTAAGGGCAGAACGCGACGGTGCTCTGGCAGTGGTCTGTGCACCGATAGTGACACCCACAGTAGAGAGGATTCTGACAATTCCAGTTTCGCCGGTGATCCCCTCTGCGAGCATTATGCGTGCTGTTGAAAGGGTAAAAAAGGATCTCTGGGGATAAAAATTAAAATAGGACCTTAACTCATTAAAGGTTCTAGGTAAAAGGAGACGGTGCTGTGTTCGAACTCCAAGTAGTAAGCAATACGCCCCTTAGTTCGGTTCCTGATGTCGATATTGTTGCAGAGACGTTCCTGATCCAGATAGGCTATATTCCTAAAGGGTACGATCCGAAGACCTCAGCGATCGGAATCAGGGACAGTGTCCCCTACCGTCTTTTCATGGACTATTTCATGAGGAACACGAACAAGGTATGGACGGTAGAGGAGCTCGCTGCGCTTCTGGGAACAACAAAACCTACGGTATACCGCCATATAAACAAGCTGAAGTCCATGGATCTCCTGGAAAGTATGGATGTGGAATTCGACGGACAGATCCGGAAAGGATACCGCATCAGGTACGGGGATCTGACCAAGGCATGGAGTTTTACCGAGGCTAACGTGAATATGGCCGTGGAGAATTACCGCAAGACGGTAATTCATTTTCAGGGTCTCATCGATGCAGAGAAGGAATAAGATGTCAGATTCAGATAGAGATCTAGAGATAACGAAGGGTTGGAAATATCTGGTGAGGATCGCAGAAGAGAAGGATGCCATCGGGACCTTCAGGGGTTATTCGATGGTCGGTAGCGAGTCTGCGGTCGTCATTGAGATGGAAAACAAAAGATTGAGATTCATACCGGTTGAACAGATATCCTACATGGAACTTTTGGAAAACAGTCTGAAAGAGGAACCCAAAACCTCGAAGAAAGGCATGGATACCTATTATGGATGATCTCGTGGCTGAAGAGTTCAGCAGATGTGTCATTGACATGATCCTGGATGGACGGATCACGGATCGTGAACGACTGCAGAGGATCAAGATACAGCTCTGCGGTCGGTACGGTCTGAGGGATGTTCCAAAGAATTCCGAGATCCTGTCGTTTGTACGACCGGAAGAAAGGAAGAAAGTGGTACCGTTTTTGATCAAGAAACCGGTCAGAACGCTTAGCGGTGTTTCCGTCGTGGCGGTTATGACCTCTCCCTATCCATGTCCGCATGGGAAATGCACGTACTGTCCAGGCGGGGTGGAGAACGATTCTCCCAGTCATACACCGGGAAAGAACCCGCGGCGAGACGTGCCGCCAGAAACGAATTCGATCCATTCCGGCAGGTGCAGGACCGTATACAGCAGTTGGAAGCCATCGGCCATAAGACGGACAAGATAGACCTGATAGTCATGGGTGGCACATTTACATCAAGGGATCCCGGATACCAATCTTGGTTCGTCAAGAGATGTTTCGATGCAATGAATCATAGAGACGCTTCAGATATCGAAACGGCACAGAAATGGAACGAAACATCTGAGCACAGATGTATCGGTCTCACCATAGAGACGAGACCGGATGTGTTCACAGATGAGCAGATAGAGAAATCCATGTCACTTGGTGCCACAAGGGTAGAGCTGGGCGTTCAGATATTGGATGATGATATTCTCGCGGCGGTACATCGCGGTCATGGTATCGCCGAGATAATAGAGGGTACCAAGAGATGTAAGGATCATGGATTGAAGGTATGCTATCACATCATGCCTGGCTTACCTGGATCATCACCAGAGAAGGATATGGAATCATTCAGAAGGGTATTCTCGGACCAGGATTTCAGACCGGACATGCTGAAATTCTACACCACTCTCGTGGTTGCGGGTACACAGCTCTACGATATGTGGAAGGCCAAGGAATACGAGCCATACGATGTACAGAAGGCAACCGACCTCCTGGCCGACATGAAGGCAATAGTACCCGAATATGTCAGGATACAGAGGATACAAAGGGATATTCCTGCACCGCAGATTGCAGCTGGGATATTGAAGAGCAATATCCGCGAGTTGGTTCAGGAAAGGCTGTCCGAGACGGGGCGAAGATGCAGGTGCATCAGATGTCGTGAGGTAGGACAGAACGATGTCGCATTGACAGATCCATCTGCGGTGAAACTCTCCGATCTCTGCTATGAGGCTTCGGGCGGACAGGAGGATTTCATAAATCTGACATATGAGGATTCATTGATAGGGTACGTGCGCCTCAGAACGGACGGTTCTCCCGTCGCGACTATAAGAGAGCTGAAAGTCTTCGGAAGGGTGGCTTCTATCGGTGAACAGGGCGAAGATTGGCAGCATCGTGGTTTCGGGAGGGAATTGGTCGAGGTCGCGGAGAACAAGGCGACGACGCTCGGTGCGAAACGCATGAGGGTGACCGGCGGTGTCGGTGTAAGGGACTACTACAGGCAGATGGGCTATGTGCTTGAAAGTCCATATATGGTCAAAGACCTCATGTGATCATGATATTCTCGCCGACGATCTTCAGATTGTTGAAGGCGATAACGGTACGGCCCTTCGCATCGATCCTTTGACCTGTTTTCGACGATGTTTTCATCCTTACGAGAAGATATTTCATCTCTCCGGTGGTCGTTTCTATCACAACATCCTCGATAACACCGAGCGGATAACCCCCAGCAGTCATCGCGGTAAGACCTATCAACTGTTTGCTGAACATGGTATCGTTCATAATGTCACCCATAGAAAGGAACATCAGCATAACTGGTTTTACGTTTCTTGATCTCAACACCCAACGCATTATAGCTTTCCATCACGGCCGGATCAACCGATGGTTTTATGGTCTTAAGGGCGGCATCGAAATGACGTTTGTCAACATACTGTATGGACGGGTTTTCGCGGAATGCGACCATTCCCGCTTCTCTGCACAATGCTTCCAGGTCTGCACCGACATAATTGTCTGTTTTCTCCGCAACGGTCAATAGGTCCACGTTCATGAGTGGCATATTCCTTGTGTGTATCTCAAGGATCTTCAAGCGACTTTCTAAATCGGGTTTGCCTATCAGCACCATCTTGTCGAATCTCCCTGGTCTTAGAAGTGCAGGATCAACCATGTCGGGTCTGTTCGTGGCAGCCATGATTATGACGTTGTTGAGTCCTTCCACTCCATCCATCTCCGTGAGCAATTGATTCACAACCCTTTCCCAGGTAGAGTTGTCGCCGAGTCCGCGTTTAGGTGCGATCGAATCTATCTCGTCGAAGAATATTATGCACGGGACCATCTGTTTGGCGCGTTTGAATATTTGGCGTATGGCCTTTTCGGTCTCTCCGAGCCATTTGCTGCCGATCTCCGGACCGTTTATGCAGATGAAATTGGCGCCGGATTCATTGGCAATCGCTTTGGCGATAAGCGTCTTGCCGGTCCCGGGAGGTCCGTAGAACAGGATACCCTTGGGGGGGGTTATACCCAGCCGTTCGAACGCCTTCTTGTCCTCGCTAGGTATGAATGCCTCGCGGATCTCCTTCTTTATCGGTTCCAGTCCGCCGACATCTGTCCATTCGACCTTCGGTATATCTACTAGGACCTCTCTCATGCCGCTCGGTTCCACATCCGAAAGGGCGGTCGTGAAATCTGTCATGCTCACTTTCATGTCAGCAAGTACGGATTGGGGGATCGGTTTGTCGAGATCGAAATTATTCATATTCCTGCTGAGGCACTTCATCGCAGCCTCCCTTGCAAGTGCTGCCAGGTCCGCACCCACGAACCCCTGTGTCATATTCGCCAAAGTCTCTGTGTCGACATCATCGGCAAGAGGCATACTCCTAAGATGCACGCCCAGGATCTCGTTCCTGCCCTTCCTTCCTGGAATCCCTATTTCTATCTCACGATCGAATCTTCCCGGTCTTCTGAGCGCGGGATCGATGGCATCTTCCCTGTTGGTGGCAGCTATGACTATGACGTCTCCTCTCCCTATCAGGCCGTCCATCAGCGTCAGCAACTGGGCCACCACGCGTCTTTCGACTTCTCCGGATACCGAGTCCCTGTTGGGCGCTATGGAGTCTATCTCATCCAGGAATATTATGCTCGGTGCGTTTTCCTCCGCATCCCTGAAAACATTTCTCAGCCGTTCCTCGCTCTGTCCGTAGTATCTGCCCATTATCTCGGGGCCCTGTATGGAGTAGAACGATGCCCCTGATTCCTTGGCGACGGCCTTTGCGATGAGAGTCTTACCCGTACCCGACGGTCCGTAGAGCAATACGCCGTTCGGTGCGTTTATACCGAGTCTGTTGAACAGTTCCGGATGTTTCAAAGGGAGCTCTATCATCTCTCTTATTCTCTGCAATTCGTCCTCGAGTCCGCCCACATCATCGTACGTGACCTGGTCGATGAGATTCTTGGAGGTGCCGGCAGGTTCGTTCTTTATCACTATCTCCGTTTCTGCGCCTATTATCACGATGCCCTGTGGTACGGTTCCAAGTACGGTGAACGGTGCCAGGTTTCCCATAAGGGCGACATTCGGAACTATGAGTTCGTTGTCCTTCATTACCGGACGGTTCAGAAGTCCTCTCTTGAATATGTCGTGGATACCTTCCTGGAAGGAGATTTTTTTTCCGGCAGGGACGCTGGACGGTGCGAAAACAACCTTGACAGCGGGCATCGGATCGCATTTCCTGACTCTGACGCTCTCATCCACGCTGACACCCACATTCGCCCTTGTGAGCCCGTCGATGCGGATAAGGCCTTTGCCTTCGTCCTCGTTCGTTCCTTTGAAGATCTTAACCGCGGCCGACCGTTTTCCAATTATCTCGACGACATCGCCGACCTCCAAATTCAGAAATTTGCAGGTTTTGGTATCGATCCTAGCTCTTCCGAAACCCACTTCAGTCTTTTTTAATGCGATCGCGACCTTCAATTCGATGCATTCATCCATCGCTGGTCCATGGGCATACATTTATTTGATATGTTGTTCTCGGGGTGTCTGCTTAGGTCAAGGGGATGACATTCGCGAACTGGTAACGATATCCCTGCGGGTGTTGTTTCGCCGTGATATCCTCGCGGTCGCGCGTCGCATATGGGCGTGTCCCAAGAGGTATTATATAGAATGACATGTTCCCCACTGATTACAAGCTTAAGCTATCCAAGGGCCTGTAGCTCAGCTAGGTAGAGCATCTGACTTTTAATCAGGTGGTCAAGGGTTCGAATCCCTTCAGGCCCGCTGATGGTCTTCATGAGC
>JBAYAO010000007.1:0-33438 GCA_041669745.1 Candidatus Methanomethylophilaceae archaeon
AGATGGTCCATGATATTGGCACCGGGAAGCGGATGCCTGACCGTTATCGCGGTATCCAATATCTTCCCCTTTTTGTCCAGGTCCACCAGGTGAGACCTAAATCCACTTGTACCAAGATCGAGTGCTATTCCATATGCCATGATCGTGCCTCTTAACGGCTTATAGTTTTACTTGTTATTAACCGTTTACAGTCTGCTCGAAAAGAGAATATGGCACACACGGCTCTGAAAAAGTAAGAGGTTAGGGGAAATGGTTTGAGAATCGTTCAGATTCATCCCTTGATCGCTTTGACGACCGCCCTGAGGTTGTCATCTGGAATGAGCGCCGAAAGTCCGCATCCTGGAGATACAACGTTGAATCCCGCCGCTGCGATCCTCTTCGCCGCATCAGCGCACTCCTGGGGTGTGCCCTGGAGAAGCGGGTGAACTACACCTATGTTTCCGACAAGCGCCGCACGTCCATTGACGATCTTGACCGCTTTTGCAGAATCGACCTTCTCCTCGATCGAGAGACCCGTGACGCCGGTGTCGATCATGAGATCGAGTACAGGTTCCGTGTCTCCGCAGATATGCAGGACAGTATCCGCTCCTTTGGTCTCCGCGAGCGTCTGTTTGATGTATTTTCCGGAGTACTCCGTGAACATGTCAGGGGACAGTAGGTCCGTGGAAGCCGAAGGCTCCGACATCTGGATGATGTCCGCACCCGCATCCGACAATGCCTGACAGTACGCCTTGATGACCGGAACCACGGCATCCACCCATTTGCTTACTTCCGTAGGCTCCATCATTATGCCGAAAACCAGATTCTCGGTCGAAACGAGGTGACCCGCAAGTGTGAACGGTCCGGTGTTACCGGCGACGATTGCGTAGTTGTCCCCGTGCTCTTTGGCCATGATCCTCGTTGCATCGATGACGACCTTCGGCCTGCCGCCCGCTATGAATTCCTCGGGTGACATAATGTGCGGTTCGTCGTACACGCCCGACATCGGGTCGAAGTTGAACGGGTGCTTCTTGAGCATGGGCGTCCTGTCCTGTTTTCCGGGATCCACGACGCATCCGAGCCTTTCCGCCTCCGCCGTAAGACAGAACGATGACCTGACTGCCTCAAATCCGAAGACCGTCGCCTGAGCCGCTCCGAGTGTAGCCATCATCTGGGCGTCGGAATGTGCCGCCGGCCAATAGACGCCTGTCGCTTTCTGTTGACCGATGGTCGCGCTCTGTGTGAAAACGGCCACTGGAGGCCTGTCCAAAGTTTCTCGTTTCATTGCTGCGAGTACTCTTTCTCTTGGAGTCATTGACATGATAATTTTCTCCTGTGGTTCTGCATGGCACTCAACTTATTTAACGTGAGCGTACCCATCCATCAGGTGTCCCACGCGTATGCTGAACGACATGAAAAAAATGAAATTGTTAAGGCCTTCTCAGTACCTTTCCGGGGGATCTCCGACGGCCCTCGATATGATCTCCACATAGTTAACGGTCCTTGCAAGACCTTCCTCTTCCCAATTGCCGACACCACCTTCCGTCGCCATGTAGGTCTTCACCTTCGACGATGTGACGATGTTCCTGGCACCATAGCCCTTGACCTTGGATTCCAGGAAGGATTCGAGACTGCGTTTGGCCGATGCCACTGCGGTATCCAGATGTGTATGGTACGATGACCCCATGAACGGAACACTGGCCAGATACCTGTAGTCAGGCGTAGGGACGATCGTCGCCGACAGTGATTCTGCAATCTTGCTTGAAATCGCACCGACAGCATTGCCGACATCGTGATTTTCTGGAAAGATCACTTCTGTCCCAAGCCGTTCTCCGATATCCTCCATCATGAATTTGGACGGCGCACCGGTCCCAACTATGGGTATCTTGAAATTCGGTCTCATCTGCACGGTGCTGATATTGCTCAACGAAAGCATCCTTCTCAGAAGCCTGAACGAGCCTTCGTCCTGCCAATCTAACATCTCATCATCGAGCATTTTTGTCATCACTGCTTCAGCCACTTTGATCCTGATCTCATTGATGAGGGCTTTGACGGCCTGTTTTTCCGTCATACCCAATTTCTCACTGACCGCATGTATGCCCGCACGTGCCCCATCATAGCTTCCGTTGTCGAACGCATGACCGTACACCATCACGTCCGTGGGCGTTAGCGATGCAAGTCTGACCGCTCCTTTAGAGACAAGGGATTTCAGTTCCTGATCGATTATCCAGAGACCTTCCGCAGCGTTCATGACCTCCATACTGTCCATAGGACCCTTTCCAACCATGGCCCTGAACACACGATTCTCCCTTCCGCTCAGAGACCCTTCGTCGAATCCCTCCTCTGCCTCGTAGTAGTCGTAGATATCTGTGAGCATGATCTTCTCTACGACGTGGGGACACTCTGCCGCAAATGTCGACAGAGGGATCACCCTCTCTGGTCCTATGACGAACATGGAACCTTTCAACGATATCCTGGAATCCCCTCCCAGTGCCACTGTGCACATGTCCACGGCTTTCACGCGCGTCCTCCATTTGCCTATGGTCGCACCTTCGAACTGTATCTGCGGAAATCCTGCATCCATTATCGCGATGTCCGTTGATGTGCCGCCGATATCGACGACGACACAGTCGTCCAGTCCGGAAAGGACCTTCCCGCCCATGGCACTGGCCGCAGGACCAGACAATATGGTCTCCACTGGATGCATTCGGGCCTCCTCCAGTGTCATAACCGAACCGTCTCCCTTGTAGGCCATGATCGGCGCGGTGATGCCCTTTTCAGCAAATGTCTTCTCCACATCATCGAAGAACTTGCTGACTATCGGAATGAGCTTTGCATTGAGAACCGCGGTTTCTGCTCTAAGGTCGATGCCGAGTGCCGCAGAGAGTTCATGACCTGCGATCACTGGCAATCCTGTCATCCTGACAGCCAGGTCCTTGACCTTTTTCTCCTGTGATGGGTTGGCATTTGCGAACAGCCCTGAGATTGCTATGGCATCCACCCCCTCGGAGACCTTCTTTATCGCCGCGACCACTTCATCCTTGACCATCGGTGCGAGTGGCTTTCCTTTGCTGTCGCATCCTCCGCTCACGAATACCTGATTCTTCTCACCGAAACTGACCGACGACATAGGGTTCCATCCGATCAGGATGAGTCCTACCTCGCCACCGTGATTTTCCAGAACGGAATTCGTCGCCAATGTTGTGGATATACCGACGAGCGAGATATCGGAAGGCTTTATGTCGGATGAGCTGAAGACCGCATCGACCGATTCGTACAACCCTATGGACAGATCATGATGATCCGTTGGGGATTTCTTCTTCGCAACGACGACGTTATCGTCCAGGTCCACTATGACTGCATCCGTGTACGTCCCGCCCGTGTCTATACCCAATCCGTACCTTGCGGTGGATATCTTCTCATCATCTTCCGAATACGTGTCCGGCTCCACTATCCCTTTGCCCTCAACGAGCTTCCCCAGGTACCCGGACACCTTTTCTCTCTTCTTTGTGTCGGAGTTGTACCTGGTGGTCTGATAGTACACATAGTAGCTGTTCCCGGACTTCTTAACGTCAAAACACTTGCGGCCGCCTTCCTTCTCGGTCCTGATCCAGTCGATGACCCACTGATCGTACTCTGACCTTTGTACCATAGAGAGTGTGATTTTTTTGGTGGTATTAAAGCATACCGTATAATCTTCCGCAAAAGTTATACGATATAACTATAGATGAGAATCATAAATGGAATTTGGAAAAAGTTTGGAACTTTCTCGGCAAGCGCGATCCGCTTATATTCCGAGGAACTTCTGTGCAACGTGTGATGCCTCGACCGCGTCGTAGGACCAGCCGTCTGCACCGATCTGATCCGCGAACTCTTTCGAGGTTGCGCCGCCGCCGACCATCGTCTTGATCTTGCCTTTCAGGCCTTCCTCTTTCAGGGAGGTCTCCATCTCTTTCATTCCTGCAAGAGTAGGCGTCATGAGGGTCGAAGTCGCAATGATACCCGCATTGGTCTCCTTCGCTTTCTCTATGAAGTCTTTGATGGGTACGTCTTTCCCCATGTCGACGACAGTGACACCGAGACCGGTGATCATTGCTTTGACGATGTTCTTTCCAATGTCGTGAACGTCTCCCTCGACAACACCGAGGACTACCGTTCCCTTTCCAGCGCCGGCACCGCCGGTGAGCATGGGGAGAACGAGGTTCAGACCCTGATAGAGTGTGTTGGCGGACAGGAGAACCTGTGGGAGGAAGTACTGCTTCGCCGCGTATTTCTCTCCGACTATTCCCATTGCTTTCGAGAGGGCATCGAAGATGATGGTCTTCGCGTCGAATCCCGCGTCCAGACATTTTTGTGTTGCATCTTTCGCTTCTTTTATCTTTCCTGTGACAACGATGTTGACAAGTGCGTCCATTTCTGCGCTCATTTAGTATTCCTCCATCTGCATGAGATGTTGGTACACACATTTGGATTGTTAGACTTAAAGGCTTTGATGGATGGATTATATGTCCATAGCCATGTAGTCGCGCGTGTCCTAGGGAGTACTTAAGTGTATCTATACTGTCGTCTTCGGTGGTTACAGCTCTATATCGGAAATCTCGCTTAATTTCCCCATTGCCAAAATTCCCATTTCCGATATACCGTATACATCCGCACTTCCCGTATCAGCAGCATTGCATGCAGGGGACATAAAAGAATCCGAATCGGAAAAAGAGAGATCCGAACCCGAGGACATGGGGCTGAAGGGTGGTATCACTATTATCCCTTCTTTCCTCAGGTGCAGGAAACACTGCAATTTAAGACTGCCACTAACCGCTCCTGCGATCCTTACCGAAGGGTGCTCGTGTCCTATTATGACCGGTCTCCTGCCTGTATCCACGTGCCCGTGCTCCATTCTGAAACCGCATATGTCGACATAATCCACGGCCGTCATACCCATATCCGACAGTATGTTCTGCAGATAGTTGTCATGATTCCCCTTCACCACTATCACCTCTGCTACATCCGTGAGCATCCTTATTATCGTCTTAACCTCGTCACAGCCTTCATTCCGGGTCCTTCTGAAATCGTGTTTGATGTCGCCTAGAAGAACTATCCGCCTCGGTTCGTACTTGTACAGCACGGTGTTCAACGCATCCCTTATGGAGTTCGTATTTATCCTCGGAATATACATCCCCTCCTCCTCCAGGGCACTTTCATAACCCAGATGGAGGTCCCCCAGCACGACGGTGGGTCCCTCTTTCAGAAAAAGACAGCGGTCCACGGTCACTTTTACGCCGGGAAGGATCTCGATCGAATCCATGGTCCGGTATATCCGGCGTGAGATATATATGAAATGACTGAAAGAATTTTGAACAGAATCATCCATCGGAGGGGAGATGATAGAAAGTACCTTCCTCATCGTTCCCGGTGTCGGTGTGAAGAAAGAGAGAACGGTTTGGTCGTCCGGTATCGACAAATGGAACGATTTTCTCTCGAACGATACCGTGGAGGGGATCTCGTCGAGATTGAAGATAAAAAGCGATACAATACTGACCGAGGCATACGAGTTCTTGGACAACAGAGATTCCAGATCTCTCGGGAACATGCTTCCGAAAGGTGAACAGTGGAGACTTTTCGATAGATTCCGTGACAATGCCACTTTCTTAGATATCGAAACGGACGGTCTGGAAAGGGATTCGCTCGTCACTGTGGTGACTATACATAGCAGGAAGGACACAGTGACCTTGGTCCAAAACGATGATTTGAATGCAGAGACGCTTTCGGATGCCTTGAAGGACACATCCGTGCTGGTGACATTTAACGGAAGCTGTTTCGATATCCCCGTGCTCAGGAACAGTTTTCCGAAGGTGGATCTGAATATGCCTCACTTTGACCTGAGGTTCGGATGTCGAAAAGTCGGATACACCGGAGGATTGAAATGCATCGAGAGGACACTTGGCATCGGAAGATCGGACGACATCCATGATGTAGACGGCGAAGAGGCCGTCGCCCTGTGGAAGCTGTGGGATAGAAGAGGCGACAGGGACGCCCTGAACCGCCTGATAAAATACAACCGTGCCGATACGGTGAATCTTGAGAATATCTCGAAGACGATATACGGGAAGCTAGTGACAGAATATGCAGGTTTCGGAAGGTATGCCTAGGCAATTTCATGATGATGCGGCAAGGGCTGCAAGAATGCTCGTCTCCTCCGAGGACGTGCTGATCGTAGCACACATAGATGCCGACGGGATCACTTCAGCCTCCATTGCGGCAAAAACATGCGAACGGCTGGGTAAAAAATACGAAACGCTGTTCGTGAAGAAGATGGACGAGAATGTGATTGATACCATCAACGACAGTCAGACTTCCCTTGTATGGATCGTCGATCTGGGGAGCGGATACCTCTCCGCTTACAGAAGAGGTGGCATACTGGTGACGGACCATCACGTACCGGATGCCAAATGGAGAAGGGGACAGACCTTCCTGGACGACTACAGGGACATCTGCCATCTCAACCCCCATAATTACGGACTGAACGGTTCCACCGAGGTCTGTGGTGCCGGAATGACATACACCGTATCCAAATTCGTGGACCCCTCGAACATGGACTTGGCATTCCTCGCGGTGATAGGAGCATGCGGAGACCTTCAGGACTACAGCGAATCGAAACTCGTCGGTTACAACAGGGTGATACTGAATGATGCCCTCGCAAATGGGGACGTTGTCGCAGAAGAGGACCTCAGACTGTTCGGCAGGGAAACACGCTCTTTGGTACATTTTCTGCAATTCAGCAACGATCCCGTACTGCCAGGCCTTACTAATGACAATGATGGCTGTGTGAATTTCTTTTCCGGTCTCAGGATCGACCTGAAAAGGGGGAATCAGTGGAGGTCTTGGAACGATCTTTCGACGAATGAAAAGGAAAGGACCGAAGACGCACTTTTCAAACTCGTCGGTGCCAAAAATAAGAGCAGGCTGTTCGGTGAGGTCTACACCCTTCCGAACTTCACCCGTAAGAGCGGATTGAGAGATGCAAAGGAGTTTGCGACGCTCCTGAACTCATGCGGAAGATACGATGATGCCGCCACCGGTATGAGGATCTGCCTGGGGGACATGTCGGCGATAGAGGATGCCGATGCCAACAGGACAGAACACAGGCATAATATCGCCGCCGCACTGTCCTTCGTGAAACAGAACGACGTCATAAGGATCAGGAAATACGTCCAATATTTCAATGCCGGAAGTGCCATCAAGGAGACGATCGTCGGTATAGTTGCAGGAATGATCCTGAACAGCAACGGATTCAGAAAGGACCTCCCGATGATCGCCTTCGCGGATGCCGACGACGGCGTGAAGGTATCCGCGAGAGCAGACAAGACCCTCACTGATAGGGGTCTCGATCTCTCGGTCGTCATGACGACGGCATCGAAGATAGTCGGAGGATACGGTGGCGGACACAACATAGCCGCCGGGGCCACCATACCCAAGGGAAAGGAGAAGGAATTCCTAGACATCGTCGAGGATCTGGTCTCCTCTCAGATCATTTGAGAACAGTATAGAGCACCGCCTTCTGAGCATGCAGACGGTTCTCCGCCTGATCGAACACAACGCTCTGCGGACCGTCCATCACCTCATCGGTGATCTCTTGACCGCGGTGTGCCGGAAGACAGTGCATGACTATGCAGTCCGGTTTCGCGATCTTCAAAAGATCGTTGTTGATCTGATAGTCGTGGAAGATCTTGATGGCGGTTTCCAACGACGTGGTGTCACCCATGGATATCCATGTATCCGTGTATATGATATCCGCGTCCTTGCATGCCTCATACGGCTCGTGCGATGCCAGGATCTTGCAACCGTTCTCATCTGCTATACGTGCCGCACCCAGCATGATCTCTGCATTGGGCATCCTCACCGCAGGACAGCATGCGACCATATCGAGTCCCATTATGGCCGATGCATACAGGAGGGAGTTGCAAACGTTGTTGCCATCACCGAGATATACCAGTTTCTTTCCGCGGAAACCCCCCTTCTTCTCCTTTATGGTGACCATGTCCGCAAGTGCCTGACAGGGATGTTCCAGATTGTCCAAGCCACTTATTACCGGCACCTCGGCATTGTCGCCGAGACGGTCCATGATCTTGTAGTCATACGCACGGTACATGATCCCGTGGACGAAACGACTCATCACCTTTGCTGTATCCTCCACGGTTTCCCCATGGCCCATCTGCATCTCATTGGACGATATGTACAACGGATGACCCCCTAACTCGCTTATAGCAACATCAAAGGATATCCTCGTCCTCGTGCTTGGCTTCTCGAATATCATGGCAAGCGTCTTACCCTCCAGAGGTGCTCCGTGCTCCCCACGTTCCTTCTTGAGTTTTATCGCTAGATCCACAAGCTCAGGCATATCGTCCTTCATATCGAGGACGGAGATGATGTTTCGCTTCATGGCACGGTAGAAAAATCTCTATCATAATAACGGTTGCGTTCCGCAATGAACATATCGACAGACATTTTGAAAAAGACGGCTTAAAGTGTCCGATGTAGGGCATTCACGGATAAACTTTATCTATAACGATGCAATCAACTGCTCATTCTATGGCCGGGGTAGGGTAGCTTGGTTATCCTAGGGGATTGTGGATCCCTTGACTCGTGTTCAAATCTCGGTCCCGGCCCCATCCTCTACAACAACTATTTTGTGCTAAGCGAACGTACGAGGGACATCATGACATGGAACGGCAGGCTCATCAGGATCGACGATAACAGGTGGGAGATCCCGATGGATTATATGGACGGAATGAACACGAACGCCGTGATCTATGCCAATGATGCCATGATCCCTCACATAAGGGATGACAACGCCCCCCAGCAGGCAGCCAATGTTGCATGTCTACCGGGCATCGTCGGCAGTTCCATGGCTATGCCAGACATACATTGGGGATATGGTTTTCCAATAGGGGGCATCGCAGCGGTAGATGCCGACAGCGGCTCCATTTCTCCTGGCGGCATCGGCTTTGACATCAACTGCGGAGTACGCCTCGTGAAAACGAACCTGGCTCTGAAGGATGTAGGTGACAATATCGGACATCTCATCGATGAACTGTACCAGAACATCCCATCCGGACTTGGTTCCAAAGGACTTACGAAGATAGGCGGCAAAGAGATAGACGACATTCTACTCAACGGTTCTGAATGGGCCATCGAGAACGGATACGGATGGGAAAGGGACCTAGAGGTGACCGAAGAAGAAGGAAAGATGCCCGAGGCAGACCCTATAGCGGTAAGCGATAAGGCCAGGAAAAGAGGATTGCCACAGCTGGGTTCGTTGGGGTCCGGAAACCATTTCCTCGAAGTCGATGTCGTGGATGAGATCTTCGATGAGCATGCCGCCAGATCATTCGGACTTGAAAAGGGACAGATAACGATAACGGTCCATTGCGGATCGAGAGGCTGCGGCCATCAAATCGCAACCGATTACCTTCAGGAGATGGAAAGCTATGTCAAGAAAAAGAACATCCTGCTGCCGGACAGACAACTGGCCTGTGCCCCTCTTGATTCGAATCTCGGGGAGGATTACTTCAAGGCCATGTCCTGCGGTGCCAATTACGCATGGGCCAACCGCCAGATGATAACCCACTGGATCAGGGAATCGTTCGAGAAGGTGATGAAGGACTCCGCTGAGAACATGGGCATCGATGTCGTATACGACGTTGCACACAACATAGCCAAGAAGGAACGCCACGACGTGGACGGCAAGACCATGGATGTGGTGGTTCACAGAAAAGGTGCCACAAGAGCGTTTTGCGCCGGAAGACCGGAGGTCACGATGAAGTACCGCGATATCGGACAGCCCGTCATAATCCCCGGCGATATGTCGACTGGCACATATGTGCTTGTAGGTCTGAAGGGTGCAATGGAGGAGAGTTTCGGTTCTTCCTGTCACGGCGCAGGAAGGCAGATGTCCCGTAAATCCGCCATCGACACGCTCAGAATAGGGGATGTAAGGAAGAAGATGACCGAAAGGGACATCTATCTGAGAAACGGATCCGACGAGGGATTGTTGGAGGAAGCTCCGCAGGCTTACAAGGATCTAGACCAGGTCGTTTCCGTGGTATGTAGCTCAGGATTGACCGGCAAGGTTGCCAAACTCAGACCGCTCGGCGTCGTCAAAGGCTAAAATATCCTTCGCCGCCTTTCTCACAGCCTCTGTACGATCGGCTGGAGCTGATATCATTATTGCCCAATCGGATATGTCCCTGCTTTGCAACGCTCTCGCCAAAGGCGAAAATTTCGTTATGGACCTTACCTTGTCATCCTCCAATATGGATACATCCGTCTTGCCTATCCTTATGTTTGACAACAATGTGGATTTTGACGGTATGTCGACGATGACCTCGGACGGATCTATGCCTGCCCGGTCCGCGATTTCCGATTCCAATGACTTTCTTGACCCGTAATCGGAATATTTGACGAGACCGGCCTTCACGTCATCACTCAGGTCTATAGAGTACAGCGTATACGCATTCTTGTAGAATCTGCGATGAAGGACCGACCTGGTTATCTCGGATGCCTTGCGTGTGGAATCGATCAAACAGGATATGAGATCTGTATCGTCCATGAGATACAGCCGTGAGAAATCCATGTCTGACACTTCTGCTGCCTTTGTGAGCATCATCTCCACTATGCGAACGGTCTTATGAAAATAGACTGAGGAATACATCAGGGCCCGTGAGACCATCAGCCCTTCGGCCGCGACTATCCCTCCCTTCTCCAACACTATCTTGTTGTTGTGTATCCTCATCTTGTTCAACAGCCTTTCAGTATCGATGGATCCATGTGACACCCCGGTGTAATGCGCATCCCTGACAAGGTAGTCCATCTGATCGGCGTCCACTGGACCGTGGATGATCTGATGCGCGTAGTCCTTGGAGGCGAAGAAGGACTGCTTTCCGTCTACTGCGGTAAAAAACTCCAATCCCTTCGCTTTCGATACCGGATAAGCTATGAGATCGCAAACCTTGCCAGGCGAGACCCCGTTTCTTTCCAACAATTCCGATATCGGCTCGACTCCCCCCAGTATATCATCATCACGATCCAAGAACGTGGGAATGCTGCCATGAATCAGTTTTCTGGCAAGGTCCATATGGTCCAATCCGGTCTCATTCTCCATTATCTCCTCCATGGTGTGTGAGAACGGAGGATGGCACACGTCGTGGAGAAGGGCCGCAGCACGAACGATGTTCGACTCTTCTTCGTCCATTCCCAGGGCCTCGGTCATCCTGCCAGCCAGATGATAGACACCCATACTATGCTCGAAACGGGTGTGGTTCGCCCCTGGGAAAACCATGTTCCCGAGACCCAATTGTTTGATGGCGTGAAGCCTCTGCACCTCATGACGGTCAAGTATGTCAAGAAAAACACCGTCTATGGATATGCTCCCGTGCAAAGGGTCGTGCACTATTTTCTTGCGTCTCTCGATCATACTACGCCTTCTTCCTGCTCTTCACCCTGTCTACCACGATACCGCCAGTCGTTATCAGTGCCGTACTATCGTTTACCGTGAAAAGTTGAGCACCGATCTCATGAACCACCGTTTTAAGATCATTCACCGTTCCCTCCTTTTCGATGTCGTCCCCTTCGAACATAGAGACATCGACCAATATCATCCTGCCATTGCCCGTCTGATTTCTTACAGATGATACGTCGTTCCTTCTGACGACGTCCACTATCCTGATCCCCATCGGAGGTTCCTGATCCTCGATATCGTAATCGCCGAGGTCGATGAACACCTGCGGCAATTCCTCTTCCGCCTTCCCTTTCTTCCTGAACCGAAACTTCAAATCATTCACCAGATTTCCAGAGCTTATCGCCTACATTGTGGATAGTGGCTATAGCCTTGCCTTTTTCCTTCGTCATCAGTTCTGAGGCCGAACGGAGCGAGACTCCTACAGCCAACGGTACCTGGTTCTTGATATCTCTTATCCAAACGAGATCCCCCTCCTTTATATTAGGATCCGCATCAACGATCCCCGGGCCCATGACATCGGCACCGTTCGTGACATAAGGAACGGCACCCATGTCCACGGTTACCGCACGTGCCCGCGGTCTGTACTTCAATATACCCCTCACCGTGAGGAACGGCTTTTCCTGATATATCATTCCTAGGACGTCATTGTTCACAAAGATAAGATTGAAATCAGGGCTTTCTGCAAGGTCCACTGCATCGCTTTCGTCGAACGTACTGATGTCAAAGACTGTGTTCATCTGCTCCTTCAGAGCCTTAACGTCCTTCTCTCGCATCCTCTTCCTTTTGCGGACCCTTATATCTGCCATCATCCTGATATCACGATTCCGATATTCAATGTTTCACTCGAATACGCTTCTGCGGACACGTTATTTTAAAAAACCAAAGCAACTATAGCCCGTAGGAACGACACATGAACTTGTTGCACGTCATCTTGAAAATCTTCGTGATCCTGATATCTCTGTCCTTACTTGCACTCGTCATGTTGGCCGTTTATCCCGTGGCAACGGGCGGACTGAATGTCACGCAAGACGAGGAGCTTACCGTCGAGATAGACCCGGTGGTTCCGATCTATTTTGATATAACCGGACAATTGACCATAACATCCACACTGCCGTATGACATAAGCGATGTGGATCCGCACATATACATGGAATCGACGGATAAAAGCGTCAGAGTAGACCTGTATAAAGAGGGCAAATTCACCATTCCGAGCAACGAGTCGCACACTGTCACCATTGATTCCCGCGTTCTGATCCCGGAACTCCTGCTTTTCCTGATAGTGGACAATCAGGAGTCTGTTTCCGAAACCGGTATGTATCTGCCTCTGACTATAGAAGTGAACGGCTCGTATATGCAGGAGATGATGAATCTCAGCATTGATGCCGATATCGATGCCAAGGTCGTAGAATCCGGTCATGTTGAGGATACGATCACGGAATACAGTGGTGACGATCTCATCAGGGTAATATCCGCGGTGACGGGTATCGAAAGTCCGTTGAACATCCCAGAATTCTATATGACCGTATCCGATTGTCCCGTTGATATCTCAGTGACACTGACCGAAAGCACATCTGGCTGCGATATCGATTTTATCGTCAGCAGTACCGATAACAGCGATATCATCGAGGATCTGGATGCCGCCGCGATAGACGGAATGACCCTCAACGTATCTGTAAACGGTTCTGAACCATTTCAGGTGTTCCTGAACGAGACTACGGCGGAAGGATTGGTTTCGCTTATAGAAGATACCCTGGAGGCGGAATGATGCCGGAAACGCATTACGGTAAACGGAATGAACTCGTAAGGAAGGATTTTGCGTTCGGTTCCGGGGATGTGGGCGGTGCATTTTGTGAATTGACAAAAGCACTGCTCATATTCATGGTCGTTCCTTTGAGCATTTACGCTCTGATTTCGGGTGTGGCGGATCAGGCAATAGCCAGTGGAACAATGAACCCGGAAACGGTATCCGATGTCGAGGAGATAGTGTCTACATTGTGGTACTATGTGAGAAAATTCATAAGATATTCCATCCCGATGCTCTTTTTGGCTGTTCCGATAGGATTCTATTCCGCCGGCAGCTATGCCAAAATACCGTTCAGGATTATCGCGGCTTTGTATCTTGCAGTTCTGTTGATAATGTTCACCAATGGCGGCGACATCCTGATCTCCCTGTACAACGTCATAAACACAGAACAGTTGATCGTCAATTCGGTATCCGTGAATATCGACATCGCACCGATAATCTACATGATGGTCATTATCTGCATTGCGAAAGCTTTTCTTTCCTTCGCAGAATTCGCTGGGAGCCGCGAAAAATATCTTGAGGACAGTATGAAAAAACAGCAAAAGGCTGCTGGAAAAAGCCGAAAAACTACAGAGTGAAGGATAACCATGGGAATCAGTATTGCTATTTGTGAACTTGAAGCAGAAAGTGCTGCCTGCAGAAGATTGAAAAGGAACGTAAAGAGGATTCTCCTGAAAGATGTCTCTGGCTACGAGGAAATTGCAGAAGCAGATTACGTAGTACCCCTGGAAGAGGCCAAGAGAAAAATACCAGACTGGAACGAGTTTCTGAAAAGGAATAGGATCAGCGAAGAGACCGACGCGGTATACATGGACAAGGTAAGAAATGAAGATGATTCGCTTATACTCTCTGAACACGCTGAAAAAAGGTATACAGGATGGATAGACCTCTCCAAACTTGACGAGGATAAGAGGGAGACCGCTCTGAACGAAGCAAACAAGGATGACCGCGTATCGGAATGGGATGAGCTTTCATTTGACGAAATGAACGACACGTGCAGAAAATGTCCTCTTTCCTGGGACAAGGGCAGAGGATGCATAGGCGCATTCGGACCCGACAACAGTATGTTACCTGAAATAGCCGCAAAAAGAGGTTGTACGATCGTCGCATCGGTACCAGAAGGTGCAAAGGGCAGGAGGAGGTACACATCAGAAGAAGGAGCAGAGCTTGCCAAGGAAGTTGAGATACTGACCGCATCATTGCCCGAGGAGGGAAAAATAATGATCAGAAGATACTCGGGACCGTTGGAACGCCTGGCTGCCGTCGCTAAGATATCGGTAGACGAGAACTGCGGGTTCTTCTTCTTCTGAGAACCGAAGAAGATATGCAAAAAAACCCCTTAAATCTCTTCCACTTCTCATATTACCATAAATCGCATCATATCCTACGATTAATTCTTTACATCGTATAAAATATTGCGATAATCGTAGATAATACAGTATAAGCCGTGCATTTAATATATAAGTACTCGTTTAACCTAATCGCGGAAGCGCTGATATGTTTTCGCAACAACGGAGAGAGATAAATGCCGACTGAGAACGCGAACGGAACGTACACACCTTCCGAGGAATATCGCAAGAGGACTTACATTGACAATGCGAAAAAATATTTCGACATATACAATGAATCGATTGCCGATCCACCGAAATTCTGGGAAAAGTGGGCAAAAAAGACGATTGATTGGTATTCCACCGATTGGAAGGAGGTGTTCGAGCACGATGAGAATGAATGCAGATTCTCATGGTTCAGGGGCGGAAAGCTAAATGTGTGTTACAACTGCCTTGACAGACATGTCAAGAACGGTCTTAAGAACACTGCAGCTCTGATCTTCGAAGGCGACGAACCTGATGACAGCCGTGTCTACACCTACGGTCAGCTGTTATTCGAAGTCGAAAGATTCGCAAATGTGCTCAAGAGCAAGGGTGTTGGAAAAGGTGACAGAGTCTCCGTTTATCTACCAATGATTCCCGAGCTCCCAATCACGCTATTGGCATGTGCCAGAATAGGTGCGATACACAGTGTCGTCTTTTCCGGTTTCAGCACAGATTCGCTTTACAACCGCGTCGTAGACTGTACACCGAAGGTATTGGTCTGCTCCGATGGAAGTTTCCGCGGCGGTAAGAAGATAGATATGAAGGGCAAGGTCAACGAGGTACTGGAACGTGAGACCACTGTGGAGAAGGTCATCGTGGTGAAGAGGACCGGCGCCGATGTGGTCATGGAAGAAGGGAGGGATACATGGTGGCACGAAGAGGTCGCCAAAGCGGACATACACTGCCCGTGCGAGGTGATGGATGCCGAGGATCCCCTGTTTATGCTTTACACGTCCGGCTCTACCGGCAAACCCAAGGGGGTCGTCCACACTCAGGCAGGATATCTTTTGGGTGCGATGCTCACCTTCAAGTATACCTTCGACTACAGACCGGGTGAGATACACTGGTGTACGGCTGACATAGGCTGGATCACCGGACATTCCTACATCATGTACGGCCCTCTGGCCGCAGGTGCGACCACACTCATGTTCGAGGGTGTTCCTAATTACCCGACGAATGACAGATTCTGGCAGATAGTCGAAAAGTGGAAGGTTGATATCTTCTATACCGCACCTACCGCGATCAGAATGATGAGAAAGACCGGCGACGAGTGCATCCTCAGACACGATCTATCATCACTGAAGGTCCTAGGTTCCGTCGGTGAGCCGATAGATGCCGATGTCTGGAAGTGGTTCTACAAAACGATCGGTGGAAGCAGATGCCCCATATCTGATACGTATTGGCAGACTGAGACCGGAAGCTATCTCATCACTCCGATGCCAGGAGCATACCCGCAGAAACCCGGTTCGGCCATGAAGCCTTTCTTCGGAATCGAACCGTTCATACTCAACGAGGACAGGACACCGACACCGGTTGGCGAAAGCGGAGGAAGACTCGTCATCAAGAAACCGTGGCCATCGTGTGCCAGGACGATCTGGGGAGACCACGAGAAGTACAAGGATCTCTACTGGAAACCGTATCCCGGTTACTATTTCACGGGCGACGGTGCAAGGCAGGATAAGGACGGGGACTTTTGGATCACTGGACGCGTCGATGATGTCATCAGTGTGGCCGGGCACCGCATCGGTGCCACGGAGATAGAGGCCACATTGATCTCGCATCCTGCAGTCGCAGAGGCCGCGGTGGTTCCTATACCTGACGAGATCAAGGGAGAGGCGATCTACACCTTCGTAACGCTCAGAGACGGCTTCACTGAAAGTGAGGATCTTAAGAAACAGCTGGTCACATACGTGAGAAACGAAGTGGGCCCCATCGCCACACCCAAGGCGATTCAATTCACCGATGCCTTACCCAAGACCAGAAGCGGAAAGATAGTTCGCCGTATCCTCAGGAAGATCGCCGGTGGAAGCAATGGCTCCGACATCGATACATCGGCCCTGATAGATCCGGATATCATAGGAGACCTTGTGAAGGGCAGGCAATAAAACTCATTCCGTCCATTCCGGACGGACTTCTCTTTTTTACTATTATCTATAAGGATTTCTCAAATCGAACCTTTGACCAGATTGAACGATATGACGTAAACATCGTCCTCCAGTTTCGCGTTCACGTCCAGTCCCGTACGGTAGAAGAGATTTAACATCCCGACATTCGTGGCAAGCACCTCTGCTGTGAACGTCTTGATGTTCCTTGCCTTACCGACATTGATCAGCATGTTCACCATGTATGAACCGATGCCTTTTCCCTGCCAATCATCCTTCACGGCGAAGGACACCTCGGCACTGCTGTTTTTGGGGTCCCTGTCATATCCGCAAATGGCTATCATCTCCATGACATCGTGTCTTTCTATGAAGACACCGAATGCCATCGTCAGATCGTAATCTATATTCACCTGGCTCATACGTTCCAATCTTGGTTGGATCTGCCGTGTGGTCATGAATCTCTGCTGCAGTGTCTCTGACGAAAAAGAATAGAACAATTCCTTTACAAGATCCTCGTCCGTAGGTTTCAAAGGACGTATGAACATCTTTTGTCCATCGAATTCGTTGTAGAATTCGAATTCTTTCGGGTACGGTGCACCGAGATAGGAACGCTTGCTCTGATCTTCAGGGAGGTATCCCATTGCGACAGCGATATCCAACAGTTTCGCCCTGTGGTCCGGATGCGCAACATTGATCAACTCCAACGCCCGGGCTGCCAGGGTCTTCCCTCTGAGATGCGCTATCCCGTATTCCGTTACGACGTAGTGGATGTCTTCCCTGGTGGCTGCCACACCTGCCCCCTTGGGGATACTCGGAATTATCCTTGAGACACTCCCGTCCACGGTCGTGGACGGCATTACTATGATCGAACGTCCCCTGCCGATTATAGCACCTCTTATGAAATCGGGCATCCCTCCGGGATTCGGAACATAATCCAACCCCGTTCTGTCCGAGAGCACCTGACCCGTAAGGTCCACGGTCGACGCAGTGTTGATTGCGATCATCTTGTTATTCTGGGCGATAATAACGGGATTGTTTGTGTAATCCGAAGGATGAAACTCGATGGTCGGATTGTTGTTTACAAAATCGATTAGTCGCGATGAACCGATGACGAAAGACGTCACGATCTTGTTCCTGTGAATTGTCTTTTTGCTGCCGTTAACAGCACCACATTCCACCAGGTCTATTAGTCCGTCGGAGAACATCTCCGTATGGACTCCTATATTCTTCTTGTCCTTGAGTTCACCCAGTACCGCATTTGGTATCTTGCCTATACCGATCTGTATGGTGGCGCCATCTGCAACCAACTTGGCCGCATTCACGGCGATGGCATTGACCACCTCCGGACTAACGGCCTCGTCATCCATCTCATGACCGACTGGGTAGTCCACCTCGACCAAATAATTGATCTGTGAGACATGAATGAAGGAATCCCCGAGTGTTCTGGGCATCTGTCTGTTGACCTCTGCGATCACGACTTTGGCAGCTTCTACAGCGGCCTTCGTTATATCGACAGATGTACCTAATGAACAGAAACCGTGAAGATCCGGAGGACAGACCTGTATGATCGCCACATCTACGTTTATTCTCCCGGACCTAAACATGTAGGGCAATTCCGAATTGTGAATCGGAGTATAATCCGCATGACCGTTCATAACATCCCTTTCGATTTCGGAATCCATGTAGAATGAATTTATCCGGAATTTCTTTTGCACTTCATCATCTACGAACGGCGAGGGCAGGAATGTGAACGGCGTAAGTATCTTGTTGTCGTGGGATGTCTCCTTCTTGAGGAGATTTTCTACGATATATCTCGGGCGACTGCAACCTCCGCTGATGAATATCGTGTCACCAGGCTTGACGAACGACAACGCCTTCTTGGGCGTCGAAACTTTGTCTTCGTAATCGTCACGCCAGTATTTCATCCCAAACCCACCGGTTTGTTATCAGACTATCTGTTTATAAAAGCTCTTTGTTGGCGTGAAACCGTTGGACAGAATGAGCGATATTCCTGCCCAACTCCTTCAGGGCCTTCATCCCCTTCGCATCTTTTTCATAATCCATAGGATTCCCTCCGTTTATGATGGACAATGGCGTAGATCCCACAACGACCATCTGATTTACTAACAACCAGTTCACAAGTTCGGAATATACCATGCTTCCGCCGTCGCGTTCCTGGACCACCACTGCCGCGCCGACCTTTCCTTTCAGAAGATTTCCACCTGTTGTGGCACACAGTCCTGCCCTCTCAAGGAACATCTTCAGCTGCGCAGTGCACGAACCGTAATACGTGGGTGATGCAAGGATTATTCCGTCGGCGCGACGCATCTTATCCAAATAACCATTCGCACCATCATCCTCGTTGATGCATCTTCCGTCACCTCGAACCTCACAAGAATTGCAATGATTGCATGGGTTCATATGATCCTCATACACCTGGATATATTCGGTTTCGATGCCTTCTTTCTCCAGCTCATCCAGAACGATGTTCAAACAATTCGATGTGTTCCCTATGAGACGGGGACTCCCGTTGAACGCAACAACCTTCATCGACCCTATATATGCGGAACCTGATTTTAAACAAATGGTCACTCAGCCATCATAGCATTGATCGCAAGCTCTGATATGTCTATGGAATACTCACATATCCTTCTCATGCTGGAAACCACCATATTTATCGGAACGATCTTTTCCGCCGACATACCGACCGCATATCTGTTCATCTGTCTGCAAAGGTCTACCACCTTGAGCGTTTCTTCGATACAGTCATTGGCATCGTCGAGGTCCTTCTTGATAAACGTATCCAACGCTCTGCCGTAGAGTTTCGTTATTCTGTCACCGAGGGTCAGCATCTCGGTTCTCATGGAATTGTCGAAATCTCCTTTTTCCATTATAAAACTGCAATTCTTTGCCAGTGTAACGGCATGGTCCCCTATCCTCTCGATTATCCTTGCGATAGTGTAGAAACCTGTTACCTCTGCGGATGTGTGGCACATACGCTTTGCCACCGAGACGTCCTGATTGAACATGTTAGTCTGTCTGGTTACGAGCCATTCCAAACGATCGACCTCTCTGTCCCTTTCCACCACAGCCTTTGCTCTTGCAACATCGCCCGCCTTTATCGAACCGAAGGTTTCAGTGAGCATGTTCTTCACAAGGACCTTCATCCTCTCAATCCCTCTGGTCAATCTCATTTCGGATGGATCCACCAGATCTCTCACTACGATGGTACTTTCGTCTTCTTCCAATATCTCCAGGCCTATCGCGGTCTGTACAAAATTCCTCACCGTATCCGTTACCGGACTCGAGAATTTCTCTGATGAGTATATTTTGACCGTGCTGTATCCTGCCATATACGCTCCGACAAGTATACGAAAAAGAAAATCACGGTCTGAGATTTCATCCACGCATATCTTTTTTTCAGAGCGCACATCCGATACGACAGAATTCGCAGATGTTATCAACAGACTCCCATCTTTTTGTGTTTGGATATCGACCGAATCGTTTTTTTTCAAACCTGTTTTCAAAATCCAATCCTTTGGCAACGTCACGATGTACGACGATCCGCCGGTTTGTTGAATCTTTCGAATATCCATATATGGTAATCTTCTTACAAGCTAAATAATTATGTATTTTGAATATAGTTCTATATAATCAATATAGTTGACTATATATTATGTCGATAATCTATATATTCATTATCGAAAATCTCTTTCGCAAGGTGTTAAACTTTGAACGAAAGAAGGAAAATGATCGCAGCTGTTCTGTTGACCGCTGTTGTCTGTATTGCGGGAACTTATACCCTTACGGCCAACAACGAAAACTCCGGAAACAGCGACCTGACAGTGACTGGCTCCACAACAATACAGCCAGTGATGAGCTTATTCCAGGAAGAATTTGAAAAATATGCAAGCGTCACGATGAATGTTACGGGCGGCGGTTCTGGCGCAGGTGCAACCGCAGCGATTAACGGTACAGCCAACATAGGTATGCTTTCCAGGGATCTCAAGGCTTCCGAGATATCAAGCGGTCTTGTATCTCACGTAATAGCGATGGACGGCGTTGTGGTAATCGTCAGTTCGAATGTAGGGGTCACGGATCTGACATTGGAACAATTGGAGCAGATATATGACGGGGAGATAACCAACTGGGAAGATGTTGGTGGAATAGATCTCACCATAGCCGTTATCGCAAGAGAAGAAGGTTCAGGAACACGTGATTGCTTTGATACGGCAATGAAAACCGTTGACAGCTCATTCGAGATGAAGGATGATGTGGCCACGTATAATTCGACCGGCGGTGTGACCTCTGCGGTCAATTCGACTCCGGGATCGATCGGATACGTCAACCTCAATGCCGCTGAAAACCTTTCCAGTAACACCAGGGCCATCAGCGTGAACGGAGTAACGGCAACCTCGGGCACCGTCATCGACGGTTCATACGAGATCTCCCGAAATCTCATCCTTGCCACCAAGGGAGAAGCAACAGGAATGACCGCTTTCTTCCTAAACTGGGTCCTCAGTGAGGAAGGCCAGGATATTATTGAAAAGGCGGGTTTCGTAAGAATCGCATGATAAGGTGAGAAACATGTTTACAGATCAGAACGGTTTCATGAAAAAATCGAAAAAAATAAACGATGATGCAATCATGAGATACGTTCTCATGGGGGTCGCTTCCGTGACCGTTCTGATCATGGTTTTTATCATACTTTTCATAATGAGCAACAGCATAGACGCAGTGAAAAATATCGGAATTTTGGAGTTCCTTACAGGAGATACCTGGAAACCCTCGGCCGACAAATACGGCGCGTTACCTCTGATAAGCGGTACGATACTTGTTACAGTCGGAGCGATACTTTTTGCATTGCCGATCGGATTGGCCTCTGCCGTTTTTATCTCTGAGGTTGCACCTCAGAAGGCAAAAAATATTCTAAAACCGGTCAGCGAGATATTTGCAGGGATCCCGTCCGTGGTCTATGGTTTCTTCGGACTCATTGTCCTCGTACCTTTCCTGAGAGAGCTGTTCCCGGATCATTTGCTGTACGGATCGTCCTGGTTGGCAGGTTCTATCCTTTTGGGAATAATGGCCCTGCCAACAATCATATCTGTCTCCGAAGATGCTCTTAGGTCCGTACCTGATTCTTTCAGAGAAGCTTCCGTCGCCATCGGTGCAACTCACTGGGAAACCACCAGAAAGATCGTGGTGCCGGCCGCAATATCTGGTATTTCGGCCGCAGCTATTCTCGGTATAGGAAGAGCCATAGGTGAAACAATGGCTGTTATGATGGTCACCGGTAATTCTCCTTTGATACCGGAACCATTATGGAATATATTTGACATGGTAAGAACAATGACCGCAACACTGGCACTTGAAATGCCTGAGGTTGTTACAGGAAGCACACACTACTCCGCACTGTTTCTTTTAGCATTGATTTTGATGGTCATGGTGTTGATAATAAACTATTTTGCAAAAGTGATCGTGAAAAGGACGAAGAGAAAATTTGGCGAATCGACCTCGTTCAATGAAGGCTTCATATCTAAACACATCTCTGCAGGCCGCATATCCTCGATAAAGAGATCTGCATGGCTCACACTGCTGTTCATTCTATCCATGATGATCGTATCATTGTTCACGAATCTTATACTGTCAGTCATAGTATCGAGTATTTTGACTATACTGACTCTCATCATCGGCAAATTCTCGATAAAGGTCAGACCTGCCGACAGACAGAAGATTGCGCATGCTGCACTCTTTGCAATAATGGCATTCGTGTGTGTCGTTCTGTTCATCATCATCGGAGACATCGTAGTAAAGGGACTTCCTGCATTGAGCCTTGACTTCATCACCGATTATCCCAGCAATGAAGGCAGAAGCGGAGGCATATACCCCGCGGTCATAGGTACGATCAAACTTATCGTCGGAACCTTGATCATCGCCTTACCTCTCGGTGTCATATCTGGCATATACCTTTCGGAGTACGCCGGGGACACAAGATTGACAAGAATCATAAGGAATGCCATAGACACGCTGAACGGAACGCCTTCAGTAGTTTTCGGATTGTTCGGAATGGCGGCACTGGTGATCTTTCTCGGATTGGGACACTCGCTTATTGCCGGATGCATAACACTTGCTGTGATGGTGCTGCCTGTCATAATCAGAACAACAGAAGAATCAATATCCGCGGTTCCGAAAGACCTCAGGGAAGCATCTCTGGCTATGGGTGCCACTAAGTGGGAGACGACCATGAAGATCGTTCTTCCTGCTGCACTCAGCGGAATACTGACCGGAGTGATACTCAGCTTAGGACGCGCGGCTGGTGAAACCGCACCGATCATGTTCACTGCAACGGTGGTTTTCCAGAGTTCGATACCATCGTCCATATTCGATCCTGTGATGGCTTTGCCGTATCATCTCTACTATCTGGCCGCCGAGGTTCCGGGATCGACGACAAATCAATACGGAACCGCACTTGTGCTTTTGATCATGGTCCTATCCATGTTCATGCTGGCTTCGGTAATAAGGCATCACAATAACAAAAACATCAAATGGTGACAGAATGAACGATAACATAATCGAAATAAATACCTTGAACCTCTGGTATGGTGAGAATCGGGCCCTGACAGATGTTTCGCTGCCCGTCAGAAAAAATAAGATCACAGCGCTCATCGGGCCCTCTGGGTGCGGTAAATCCACTCTTCTCAGAAGCATTAACAGAATGAACGATCTGATCCTCAAATGCAAGATCGAGGGGGAGATCATGTATCATGGACAGAACATCTACGACCCCAGCATAGATGTAAATTCACTGAGAAAGAGAATAGGCATGATATTTCAGAAACCCAACCCCTTCCCGATGTCCATACGCGACAACATAACGTACGGGCCCAAAATCCATGGCATAACCGATGAAAAAGAACTGGATGAGATCGTTGAACGATCTTTGATGCAGGCTGCGCTCTGGAATGAGGTAAGCGATAGGCTGAATCAGTCGGCATTGGCACTGTCCGGCGGACAACAACAGAGACTGTGCATCGCGAGAGCATTGTCGGTGTCTCCAGAGGTTATTCTGATGGATGAGCCCACATCGGCATTGGATCCTCTTGCGACATCGAAGATCGAGGATCTCGCATGCGAACTTGAGAAGGAGTATACCGTCATCATCGTCACCCACAACATGCAGCAGGCCTCCCGCATCAGCGATTATACAGGATTCATGTATATCGGCAAGATGATCGAATTCGGCGATACTGAGTCGATATTCAACAGACCGACGGAAAATCTGACAGAGAGATACATCACAGGAAGGTTTGGATGATACCATGAAGAAATTCGAAGATGAAATGGATGCTCTTATAGAAGACACTCTGGAAATGGGCGAGCTTACATCAATGATGATCGAGAACTCGGTCAAGGCATTGAGCAAAGGAGATACGGAACTTGCCGAAGACACAAGCAACAAATACAGAAGGATCACACAGTTGGATTCCTCGATCGAGAACGACGCATTGAGAATCCTTATGCTGTACCAACCGATGTCATCGGATATGAGGGTCGTGGCGACGATACTCAAGATCATCACCTATCTGGAGAGGATCGGAAAATATAGCAAGAACATCGCCAAGGCTGCGATATTCCTCAGTACCAACCCTTCCGTCTGTTCGATGGACGGAATACCGGCAATGGGCGAGATTGCAGTGAAAATGGTCAGAGATGCCGTACTTGCATTCAAGAACAGAGATATTTCGGATCTGCATGATTACAGCGAAAGGGATACCTATCTCGACAGCATGAGAAAGGAGGTCCTGAGGGAGAACATGATCCATATCCACGAGGATCCGAGCAGCGTAGACGCGTGCATCTACTACATTTCCGTATCGAGATATATCGAAAGGGTAGGCGATCACTCATGTAAAATCGCCGAAAAGGTAACGTACATGGTGACCGGAAAACATGTCGAGATAGATTGAGGCACACTTTATATCTTATTCGTTCAAACTCCGTTGATAAACTTCACAATAGTGAAGTAATCTTTTTAACTGTAGAAGATGTGATACGGAGTGTTGGTGCGTAAATGCTAGAAATCAAAAACCTGCACGTGGAGGCCGGTGACAGAGAGATCCTCAAAGGTGTGAATCTCAAGGTTGAAGAAGGCGAAACCTGCGTTCTCTTCGGACCTAACGGCTCCGGTAAGTCTACATTATTGGCATCTATAATGGGATATGGATACTGCAAAATCACTGAAGGTCAGATAATATTCAGAAATGTTGACATCACAAAGATGTCCGTCGATGAACGTGCGAAACTAGGCATCGGGATGATGATGCAAAGACCTCCAAATGTCGTCGGCGTTAAACTTGGAACCCTTGTGAAAGCTGCCGCACAGGGAGACACATGCGTATTGGACAAATCCGATGAATTCAAAATGGATAATTTTCTCCAGAGGGACGTGAACGTCGGGTTTTCCGGCGGAGAGATCAAGAGGTCCGAACTATTGCAACTTACCGCGCAGAAACCATCCTTTGTATTGCTGGACGAGCCTGAATCAGGGGTGGACCTGGAAAGTATTGACCTCATAGGTAAGAAAGTTCACGACCTGCTGTATACGAACAAGTGTAAAAGTCCTGAACGTAAAGGGAGTGTTTCATCATTGGTGATCACACACACGGGTCAGATCCTCGACTACATAGGGGCTGACAAGGCATACGTGATGGGAAATGGGGTTATACGCTGCAGCGGCCGTCCCATGGACATCCTGAAGGATATCAGGGAGAGAGGATACGGGAAGTGTGACTCATGCAAACTGGTAGAGATGTGAACGAAGTAAAGAAAGCACTGAAAAAGAAGGGTACGTACGGACCCGATATCGAGATTGACAGATACGAGGAGGGAACATACACCCCGGATCAGATCAGCGACCTCGATAGAACCCCCGAAGATGTCAGGGACCGCTTTGCTAACGTAGGTATTATCGCATCAGAGAAGGACCGCTCCGGAACTATTATTTTCACCGACAACGGCATGAGTCATTGTTCCAACAAAGCACAGGAAGGAGTGGAGATCCTCTCAACCAGGAAGGCCCTCAGCAAATATGATTGGCTAAAAGAATACAATTGGAAAGCGGTGGACCCTACCAAGGATAAATACACCGCAAAGAGCTACTTAGAGGATTCCGACGGGTATTTTGTATGGGTAAAGGCCGGATATCATATCAAAAATCCAGTGCAAACGTGCATGCTCCTCAATAAGGATAAATCCGTCCAGAACCTTCACAACATCATCATCGTAGATGAGGGTGCATCGCTGGAGATAATCACCGGATGCACCACAAGCAGACACGCAGACGAATCCCTGCACGTCGGCGTATCTGAGATCTACGTTAAGGACAATGCTTCCCTCTCCTTCTCGATGATACACAACTGGGGAAAGGATACTGCAGTACGCCCCAGAACAGTTGCCATACTGGGGAAGAACTCCAATTATGTGAACAACTACGTTCTGCTGAATCCTGTAGGGACCCTGCAGAGCTTCCCCATAACCTACCTCAACGGCGAAGGCGCTTCATGCAGATACAACACCATCTGCCTGGCACATAAAGGCTCCGATATAGATACCGGCGGATCTATCATAATGAACGCACCGAACACGAATGCCGAGATAATGTCAAGGAGCATAACTCGTGGAGGAAGGATGGTCCTCAGAGGACGCCTGGTCGGCAATGCGACCGGCGTAAAAGCGCACCTGGAATGCAGAAGTATCGTACTCGAGAACGGCGGCGTAACCCTTGCAATCCCCGAATTGGAGACGAGCGTAGCAGATGTGGAGATGACTCACGAAGCAGCGGTCGGAAAGATCGCCAGAGACCAGATAGAGTATCTCATGTCCAGAGGCATAACAGAGGATGATGCGGTCAGTATGATCGTCAGAGGATTCCTGGTAGGCGGCATCAAGGGTCTTCCTGACAATCTCAGAAAAGAGATCGACGAAGCTGTCGAGAAGGCCAACTTCGGCAATTGAAATCCTTTGACAAAACAATTTTTCCTAAATTTTATCTATGAGAAACAGATGGGCGGTCATGGGCAATATTCCCGGTGGGGGTCCGCATGTCTGCACCTGCGGGGTCTCCGTCTCAACGATCTCCGAGGACCCGATCCTCGACCTTCTGAATGTATTAGCGGACGAGGACACTCTGGCGATTGTCAGAGGTCTCATGGTCTCCGAGATCAGGTCGCCTTTTCCGAAGAATCTCTTCGGTTTGAGAGACGACAGATTGGCGGACTGCCTGAGATCACTTTCAAGATCCGGATTGGTGAACACGTACAGAGATGGATCGACTCATGTGTATTCTCTGAACAAGAACGGATTCAAAGAGCTGGCAAGATTCTTTGACGGGGTATCGGAACTTTGATTACATAGCAGCTCATAACAAGTATCAGAGATAGAGTAACATGGCGACGATGTTGGCTTATGATGGGATGAAAAACACCGAAAAAGCCCTCGAATATGCTATAGAACATTCCAAGACATATAAGGACAAATTGTACATATTCTCTGTGATCTCGTCAAAGGATATGCTTGATAAAGAAAATGAAGTCCTGCATGTAAGAAAATATTTGGAAGACGCAAAAAGTAAAGCGATTGCAAAAGGTGCTAATGCTGAGATACTTCTGGAATCTGGTACACCTGCAAAAGGGATCCTTGCAGCCGCGGACAGATTCGATATAAAAACGATTGTTGTGGGTCGTTCTGACAAAACGGCTTTCGACCGTGCCGTCCTTGGCAGCGTCTCCGAATACGTCGTTCGCAATGCAAAATGTACTGTGATCGTGGTTCAATGAATAAACCCAAAGGCCTTCAGTACTGACACTATTATTCTCTCTGGCGATGGAGGACACCCTGGAATGAATATGTCCACTGGGAATGTATCTTCAATCCCATTTCCCATCACATCTCCTCCTGCGAACAATCCACCTGATATCGCACAGGCACCGCAGGCGATAACCAGCTTATCATCTGGAACCGCATCGTATACCTTTTTTGCAGCGGCAGACATATTCCTTGTCATTGGACCTGTGACAAGAATTACATCAGCATGTCTCGGCGATGAAACTATCCTAAGACCGAAACGTTCCAGGTCATAGTATTTGTTCGAAGTACAGTTGATCTCCGATTCACACGCATTACACGATCCTGTGTCCAATTCCCTTATGAAAACGGATTTTCCAATCCGCTTCGTCTTATCTTTAGAAAGTTCCGTTTCACATTTTTTAATATCTTCCGAAGAAGATATCACAAGGTCTTTTCTGTTCAACGCATAGTGTGGCGCCGGAACTGGAAAGATATGGTCGCACGAGTCCATACAGTCGTAACAAAGGATACATTTTCCAAGATCTATTGACCATCCGTCTTTTATGAAGAGTGCCCCTGAGGCGCAATTTCTTACGCATTTGCCACATCTGTCACATTTCTCATCCACCATGGGCATCTCTATTATTGCATCTATCATCTCTATAAGCGGTTCACACGGTTTTGCATCAGATACGAGATTTCTTACGCTTTTTTTATACACCTGTATCACCTATAGGTCGTTGCCGCTATACGACAGATTGAAACTCTTGTTTATGAGGGGAAAATCAGGAACTATGTTCCCGGGCAATGCAAGTTCCAGTGCATTCCAATTTATGAATGAGGGATCTCTTATCTTGTGTCTCCAAACCTTTCCATTTACAACGTGTAGGGCATGCATGAGTTCGCCCCTTGGTGCCTCTACAAGACCGAATGAGAACCCTTCCCTCAACGATACCTTCTCAAAGAGAGGCCCATCCTCCATATGGTTCAGACATTGGTTTATCATGCTTGCAGATTCTGTGATCTCACCTGCTTTGACCTTCAATCTCGAAAGAACGTCACATTTGTCTGATGACACCACTTTCATTCCCAGTGTATTATACGCATCGTAAGGACGATCTTTTCTTACATCCGAAACAACACCACTGGCTCTTGCCACTGGACCCACTGCTCTTACGGCCATGGCATCTTCATGGGTCAATATTCCGGTTGTCTCGACACGGTCCGTGAATGTTGTCGATGAGCTCATCATCTCCATCAATTCCTCAAGGTCAAAACGCATCTTCATTATCCTTTTGTCAATCGCCTCGATATCGTCATCGGAAATATCCTTACGGACGCCACCCGGGATGATCGTTCCCATCAAATATCTGTGTCCTCCGATTTCCTCATTGAGTCTTAGAACCTTTTCGCGAATACCCGCACCCAATGCTGACGGGACTACAAATGCCGTATCCTGTGCAATACCGCTGATGTCGTTAAGATGACAGTGAACCCTTTCCAACTCCGCAAAAATGACCCTCATCAATTTTGCACGATATGGTACCTCCCTTTCCCCTTCTACGGCATGCGCATATGCCAAAGAATTTGCAACGGCAGTATCCCCTGATATTCTTTCTATGATCCTTGTGTTATCCTTATCCGCAGATGTTTCGAGCAATCTTTCTATCCCCCGATGTGTAAAACCAAGATGAGCCTTCACCTTCAGCATCGGTTCCCCCGCAACTGAAAATCTGAAATGCCCCGGCTCGATCACGCCCGCATGCACAGGACCCACTGGGATTTCAAAGACACCTTCTCCCTGGATCCCATTACCTAACATCGGAACGGATATCCTGTCTCTGGGTAGTTCCGCTTTCTGAAGAGGGTACGCGTCCTTGTATCTCCACATTATCCTTTGCGGTCCGAATACCGGAAGTCCGATCGATGTTATACCGTTCATCTCGCTTATCTCGCGTTCATAAAAACGAAGTTCGGGTATCGATATAGCCAAGGACGGATATGAACGACCGTCGATATCGGATGACAATCTTACAATATCTTCGCCCTTGCGCATTATCACCTGCAAGGAACGTGGAACTTCTCCAGGCTCGATTGCATACATGCATATAACGCCAAATCCGTCTTCGATATATCGCACGACGGCATCTCGCAAGTTGCATATTTCAATATCAGCACACATCATAGTGCCCCTCCGAACACTTTTTCCACTATTGTTTCGAAGCAGTCATAGACTTGATCTGGCATGAACAGTCCAAAAAACAATGTTGTACAGAACAATATCGTCAGGGGTACTGCACGGACAATCGATTTGTATTCGTGAACTTCCTTCTCGGTAGAACCGCCGAGCATTGGAAATATGTGCATTGTGAACCCTGCGAATATAATCAATATCAATGCAAGCATGAGCACCGCCATCCACCAATAACCTGCATCGATTATCGACGATATGGTCAGATATTCTCCGACGAATATCGCGAACGGCGGCGCACCGACTATAGCCAGTGTTCCAGCTATAAGCATGAATCCGGTATAGGGCATATTTTCTTTCAGTCCTCGGATCGATTCCATGTCGCGCGTTCCATATCCCTGTATAACATTTCCCGCAGTGAAGAACATGATAGGCTTTGTCATAGAATGGGCCATCATATGGAACAATGCTGCAAATATCGCAAACGGAGTTCCGATACCAAAACCGATGGCGATTATCCCCATATGCTCTATACTCGAATATGCCAGCATACGTTTTATGTCCTTCGATAACAATATAAATGAAGCTGCGACCACCAAGGAAACAAAGCCGAATAATAGCAATAGCACTCTCGAGAACCCCGGGATCGTTATCTCAGATATCAGATAGAACCTGAGAATACTGTAAAATGCACAATTGAGCAGGACTGCTGATAAAAGTGCACTAACCGGTGTGGGTGCTTGACTGTGTGCATCCGGCAACCAGGTGTGCATTGGTGCAAAACCCACCTTGGTACCGAACCCTACTATTATCAGAACCATTGCGGCCCTCATCAATGTAGGGTCGAGTTGAGAGGCCGCTGCAAACAGGACCGACCAATCCAAAGCTGAGGATGTCTCCGTGATCACGCCTATTGATGATGCGTATACCAGAGATATTCCAACAAGAGCCAGTGTTATACCTACTGAACATATTATAAGATATTTCCACGCTGCTTCTGTCGAATGCTCGTTATTATAAAATCCCACAAGGAAAGCGGATACCAATGTCGTTCCCTCGATGATTATCCAAAGTAGCCCCATGGAGTTCACAACACAGGCGGATAACATCACGGCAATGAAGAGATTCAACAGAAAATAGTAGTAATGTTCATATTTTGCAGTAAGTGATCCTTCTCTCCTCTCGACATCCAGATATCCTTTTGAGTACATCGAGACCATCAAGGCAATGAAAGAGATTATCAACAGGAACAACGCGGAAAGACTGTCGACATACCACAGGCTGTAGTCATATACCCTCCCGTCCAGGAATGTTGGCATGCAAATCATTGCGGAAACAATCAATCCCAAACAAGAACCGATTACGGAGATGTAAGCAACTATGTTCCTCTTTGAATGGAAAAGTGATAACAATGCTGTAGCCGCAGGCACCAATAACATCAGTTCAATAGCGAACATCATTCCTTCAATCTCCTTAGAAAAATCGTATCCACCGAATCAAAGGTACGGTTTATTCTGTACGCAAATAACCCTGTCACCACCACTGCGATGAGTACGTCAAAGAACACACCGAGCTCAACTATCAGTGGCATACCGTATGAGATAGTCATGGCCCCGAGGAAAAGACCGTTCTCCATGAGTAGAAGTCCCACCGTTTCGGTCATTGCCTTTGTTCTCGTGACCATCATCAACATTCCTATCAGTATGATGGACAGAGATAATGCCAAACAATTACTCCCTATGGTCACCAATGAACCGATCATAGGCTCTACCACCACGTATGCTATGAGGATCATTACCGCGGACAGGAGCAGAGAACCCGGTATCCCTATCAGCGGCTCGATCTCGTTCTCCATGTTTATCTTTTCCATTGTATAATCCAGGAACTTCGGTATGACAATGACCTTTAGTATCAGTGTGAGGACGCAGATTATGTAGATGTGCGAATTGCCACTGTAAGTAGCCACAACAAACGCCAAAGCGGATAGCATCAGGGAATGCAGGGCGAAGATACGGATCAGTTGGAACATACGTGAACTTGCCATTGCGAACATCGAAAGCAACAGCATCGCAACGGCAAAGATGTCAATCAGATTCTCATAAATTATAATGTCCATATCTTCGCCTCAGAGTGTGTACAACGACACCATCGCCAATAACGACAATACGAATGATGCTGTAAGCAGGTTCGGTGTTTTGAATAATCTTGACTTTGTTAACGAACTCTCCAACAATGCTATGAGAAAAGCGATTGTGACCATCTTCGCCATGACAGCTATTGTGCCTGTAATGATACTCGACGGCGCCGTTGTAGTCGCTATTCCCCAGGGGAAGAACAATGAACAAAGCATCGCCATGAATATCGTCAGCCTCATCTCGGCCGACAATTCCATCATCCCGAGGTCCTTCCCGGAATATTCGATGAGCATCGCCTCGTGCACCATCGTCAATTCCAGATGTGTCGAGGGATTGTCAAACGGGATCCTCGCGTTCTCTGCGAGCATTGTGATTATAAAGGACGATGCCGCCAATATCAATGCTGGACAGAATGCTGTAAATCCCATATTGCATAACATCACCGGGATGTTGCTTATATCGGTCCCCCCGCCGCTTAATACGGCGATGGCCATTATAGACAACAACAATGCTGGCTCTATTAAGACCGACATCATCATCTCCCTGCTGCTGCCCATACCACCAAAACAGGAACCGCCCTCAAGTCCACCGAGGACCATGGCGAATCTGTACAGTGTGAACAGATAGACCAGTGCTATCAGATCACCGTATGGCGCAATGATTCCGGTGAATATGAACGGTATCATCAACGCGATCAATACCATCGAGGACAAACAGACATACGGTATTAGACGGAACATCCATGATGTACTCTCTGATACCACAGAGTCCTTACGGAACAGCTTCAGTAGATCCCTGTAGGGCTGAATGATGCTTGAACCGATACGATGCTGCATCATTGCCTTGAATTTTCTGATCAACCCTGTTATCAGAGGGGATATCGCTATCAGGACGACCGCCTGAATGAAAGAGATGACCGTTGCATCGGTCAACATATCAATCTGACCCCCAATAAAATCGTCAGAAGTGTGAACAATATATAACCTATATACGACTGGATGTTCCCAGTCTGCATCTTTCCGATCTTTTCGGCCATCCCGTACACTAACCTTCCCAACGGTCGGAAGAAATATTCCGTGAACGGTTCTGCGAACCTCACCTTGTAACTGCCCTCTTCTTCATTGTCATTAGCATATGCTATTTTATCCCCGTAGAATGGATGAAATACATGTACCAGTGGTTGTGTAAAACCGCTTGAAGAGTATTGCATCTGTTTCTCGAGCTCGATACCGCAGTCCCATGTCGTGGATGACTTCATCTTTTTCTTGGATATGCGACTGAATAACAACAACAAAAGTGCTATGACCAGGAGTATGGCGGACAGTATGGGAGGATTTAATGAGCCGGACAGCGCATTTGCCGAAGGATTGTAAGCCGTTCCAAATAGCCTACATACCGATTCTGTAATCTCGTTGACCAGCGGTACGGCAAAAACTCCCAAAACTATGCAGAGAGACGCCAATACCACAAGAGGGAAAATCATCGTTCTGTACA
>JBAYAO010000008.1:0-32226 GCA_041669745.1 Candidatus Methanomethylophilaceae archaeon
AAGCCGTTCCAAATAGCCTACATACCGATTCTGTAATCTCGTTGACCAGCGGTACGGCAAAAACTCCCAAAACTATGCAGAGAGACGCCAATACCACAAGAGGGAAAATCATCGTTCTGTACACAGGCCCTGGTTTTGCCACCGCTTCCGATCTTGGACGTCCCAGGAACATGAACCCGTACAGTCTTGCATACGAGACCGCCGCCATCATTCCGCATATTCCCAATGCCGCAACGACCAACGGAATCACCAATCTTAGAACGGATTCTGTCGTATCTGCACTGACCAACGTCTTGATCATCAACCATTCACTTATGAAACCATTTAGCGGAGGAATTGCCGCCATCGCGAGAGTGCCTATCAATGCAAACACCGAAATTACGGGCATGACCTTTGCCAGCCCTCCCATCTTCTCTATCGCATGTTCCCCTGTACAGTTCTCCACGGTGCCAACGGTCATCAGCATCAACGATTTGAATAACGAGTGATTTATAGTGTGCAAAATCGCGGCAACGACCATCACAGCAACCAGGGACTCGGAACCTATCTGTGAGAACAGCATCGCGGCGGAGATACACATGACGACAAGAGCCATGTTCTCCATACTGGAATATGCCAGTATCCTTCTCGGTTCCGTTTGGACCAATGATTCCATTGCACCCCAGATCGCTGTGGCAGACGACATCAGAAGCATTAGGACGATCAAAAATATATTGTCAGGCACACCTATCCAGAGAAAAATCCCTTTGACTAGGATCATTATTGCGACATTGGAACATACGGTTGAAAGCAACGTTACCGTATGTATCGGCGCACCTGCATAAAGATCCGGCATCCAAGCATGAAATGGAAGTATTCCCAATTTTGTACCGAATCCGATGAAAAGCAGAAGAATCAGCACTGAGGAAACCATTGATCCCGCAATCGAACTTATGCCGTTCATCTCCGAAAGGACATACGTTCCTGAAATCGACCACATTGCTGCAAAAACCAACATGATCAGGAGTCCGCCCATGTGAGTCATCGTAAAATATCTCCATCTCGATGTTTCATCCGCACCGTAGCACATCAAGAATGTTGTGACGGAGACCAGTTCCCACGCAACCAACAATAATATGACGGAGTCCGCAGACATCGCTAAAATACAGGCTATGAACAACAGATTCGTTAAACATACGTACTTTTCATCATCTGATACCTCAAATCCTACCGAATGGATTACCACCATGAGAAAGACCAAGGAAGAAATCGATATCAGCAGTCTTGTGAACTGGTCAAACATCAGATTATAGGATCCAACAGCGGAAGGTATGACAAATTCGTAAGAAAAATCCCCGATGACAAAATACGTAAGGACTCCTACAATACTGGAGAATGCACAGAGCACAAGACCTATGCCTTTCAGTGTGCCTCCCTTTAAGGGTACCACTGATACGACCATACCCAAAACAGCCGGAAGTACCAATAGAGAAAGATACGACTCAACTGCCAACAACCGTGACACCTGCCCTTACTGCCAATAGGAACGTCTGTACCCTTCTCCTGACCTCATGCACCCGTATGCCTACCTATTCTTAAGCATTTCCAAATGAAGTGGGCATGGACATGGATTTTAATCAAGCAGCGCGTACATGTCTATGGCATGTATCACATTTGAATCGGTGTCGCGAAATGATGTATAGACTCCCATTGGTCCTCTCGTTGGATCACGTACGAATACGACACCTTCGTCTATCAGACGTCTGTGGAGATCGTACGGATTCTCGACACCGATGTACACACCTGTGTCAACGCCTACGGTCTGACTCCTTCTCAGTAAAAAGATGGCTTTCTCCCTCGAAACGACCGCTTCCCTTTCGTTCTCGAGAACGACCTTCATCTTCAGGATGTCCCTGTAAAAACCGATAGACCTCGAAACGTCCTTAACTGGAATCATAACCGCGAAAATATTCTCGGGCAATCCCTCTTCCGTATATGTGAAATTCCCTCCGTGCGGATCTCCCAAAGGCATGAGGTAAACAACGCTTACAAATATTAAACAGATTCCGATAAGCCTTTAACAATGAATAACCTCTACCCACGGGAGGGAATCCTTTATGGCAAAACCGATGATAAACTCTGAAGACTTCAAACTCCAAGAGAGCCTTGGAAAGATAAAACATGTCATCATCGTGATGAGCGGGAAGGGCGGTGTCGGAAAGAGCACGGTCTCATCCAACCTTGCGGTGTCTTTATCGATGAAGGGATATCAAACCGGTCTCATGGATATAGATATCACAGGACCGAACATCCCTAAGATGTTCGGCGTCGAGGGCGAAAAATTGGTCGTAAATCAGGAAAGACTCGTTCCGATCGATGTACCGCCGTCGCTGAAACTCATGTCCATGGCCTTTCTGTTGCCCGATAAGGATTCACCGGTTATGTGGAGAGGACCAGTGAAGATGGGCGCGATCAGACAGTTCATCGAGGACGTTGCATGGGGCGAGCTCGACTATCTTGTAGTGGATATGCCGCCGGGGACCGGCGATGAGGCATTGTCGATAGTACAGCTTATCCCCAAGGCGGACGGCATGGTGATCGTAACGACACCTCAGGATGTTGCGCTTCTCGATTCCAGGAAGTCGATCATGTTCTCAGCTCAGGCGAAGATCCCGATAATCGGTCTCATAGAGAATATGAGTGGTTTCGTATGTCCTCACTGCAAAAAGGTAACTAACATCTTCAAATCGGGTGGCGGTGAGGCTACCGCCAAAGAGATGAACATACAGTTCTTGGGACGTATCCCCATCGAGCCTAAGATCGTTGAGTCCGGAGATTCGGGCATGCCGATCGTCATAGATGATCCGGACTCTGAATCTGCCAAAGCATTCAATACGATCATAGATAAGATCGTCGCCACAGTGGAAGCAACATGAAGATAGGCGTTCTTTCCGAAGGTGATGACCTGTCTGCATACGTGGCAGATGATTTCGGTCATGCGCCTTTCTTCCTTATCGTCGACTACGATACTTTGGATTACGTCACAGTCAAGAATGAATTCATAGAATCGGAAGGTGCTGGGATGAAGGTGGCCGATGCCATCATCGCCCTCGGGGTCGATGCGGTCATTACAGGAGGGATAGGTGCGCACGGGTACGATAAACTCACAGCGGCCGGCATCAAAGTGTCATTCGACGAAGAAGGCACTGTCGGGGAATGTATCGAGAATTTTAAGAGAAGATACGAATTCCAGAAGAAATTCGAGTGATCAGACGCCTCTCCTGTTCCCCCATATGATCTTATGCAGCTGGGGCAGGACCCTTACGTTCAGCCTGCGCTCTATGACCTCTTCGACCAATGGTTCTATATCCATCCCGCCTACAGGACTGAAGACGATGTCGGAAAGCGCGGGATACCTTTCCATTACGTCCACAGCGTACTCCAGATCGCGTCCGTCTGCGATCACAAACTTCAGCTGATCCTTCCTCTTCAGGAGACCTATGTTCGATAACAGCATCCTGTCCGCCATGCCAGATACCGGACATTTGATGTCCATGCTTATGATTATGTATTCTGAGTCCGGCACGTCTGCGACACTGATCGAACCGTTCGTTTCCAGAACGGTTAACTTACGGGCATCGACGAGTCTGCTCAGCAATTCGATACAATCTTTCTGAAGGAGCGGTTCACCGCCGGTAAGACAGACATTGACATCGTCCTTGACAAGATCCATGATCTGATCGATGGACATCTTCTGACCGCCCGTTAGTGCATAATCCGTATCACACCAGGAACAACTGAGATTACAGCCTACGGTCCTTATGAAATACGTCAAAGATCCTATCGTCTTGCCTTCACCCTGGATCGATCTAAAAGCTTCGCAGATTTGCATTGGATCACTCGTATTCTATTTCGTCTTCAAAACCGGCCTCGTGGAACCCTTTCAATCTCAGCTGGCAGGAATCGCATTTTCCGCATGCCTTCTCACCGCCTTCATAGCATGACCATGTCAGATGGAGCGGCGCTTTCAATTTCTTTCCGAGACGCACGATATCTGCTTTGGATGCTTTGAGAATGGGCGTCTCGATCTTTATCGGTCTGCCTTCGACACCCGCTTTGGTACCGACCTTGATCATTTTCTCGTAGGCACTGAAGAATTCGGGACGGCAGTCGGGATACCCTGAATAATCGACCGAATTCGCACCTATGAAAATCCTGTCTGAATCCGTAGACTCGCATAACCCCACTGCCACCGAAAGCATGATTATATTCCTGGCCGGGACGTATGTGATCGGGATGTCTGCACCCATTTTGCTCTCATCACGATTTTCCGGTACATCCAGCTCCTGCCTCGTGAGCGCAGAACGGAACATGCTTAGGTCCAGGTCCACTATCAGGTGTTCGACCCCGTAGTAAGCTGCAACATTTGCGGCAGAGATCAATTCCTTACTGTGCTTCTGACCATACCTGAAACTCAATGCCGTAACATGGTGTCCATCTGCCAATGCCTTTGCGAGTGTGGTGGTGGAATCCAATCCACCCGAAAGAAGGGCTATTGCTCTCGACATTCCTACAGCTCCAATGAATACCAGGCCGTTTGGCCCCTCTCCTCGTCAAGACCTATCGATACATTCCTGATGTTCGAAGGAAATTCTACGTCCTCTATCAGTCTCTCCGTCATCATCTTTGCCATCTCTTCTGCTGTCGTTGTGGGAATGTCGAGGATCACAACATCCTCTCTCGGAAACACATACCTCTTTTCACATGAGACTGCTTCGACCGACGTTTCCGTTACTGTCAGTTTAGTATCGGCAGACTTACCCGGCAGAATAGTTTTATGGTCCAGCTCTGCAACGAAAGTTCTGAGTTCCTTCTTAAGAACGACAAAATCCATAACCATGCCATCCTTTCCTATATCCCCTTCCAATCTAAGACGCAGGATATATGAATGGCCGTGAAGCCTTGAACATTTCTCGTGTCTGGGTATGAAATGACATGCCGAGAAACGTATGCCAGAATGTCCTCCGTCAATTTCTAGAATCATCTGTTTCCTCCGTTAGTCTCATCGCCAAGGCTATCGAATCCTTGTAATCCGTCTTGGCCCTCGATGTATCAACGAATACGATGTTCGTATTTACCAATGGCGCACCCAAGGCCTTGGCCCCTCCCATAAAATGAAGTGTTCTGAAGATCAGATTTCCGGATATACCGTCAGGTGCGATTATCAGATCGGCTTTCTTTACAGCAGATTCGATCAATATCTCCGCATGGTACGCATCGTATCCTTCGCTCAGAAGTTTATCCGTCAGCTCCAATGCATCTCGTATAGTTCGGTCCACGGTTGGATTTCTTCCCATGTCGTCCTTTCTTCCGCCAGACATGACTGCGATTTTTGTTCCCATCCCGAGTTTCTTCATCAGTCTGACGCTTCTTACCGCGAGTTCGTATTTCTGATCCACCGTCCAGCCTTCATCGATACCAACCGGTGTTGCCAATATGAGTTTCTCGCCGACCGGCTCCAGAAGAACGACCCTTTCCAACTCATTGACTCCCAGCCTTTCCTTCAGTATAGGCAGCAAAATCGATGACGACATGTCACCGCGTACCGCGGCATCTATCTTCCCTGTCACAAGATCATCGACCAATTTGTACGGATCGGTGTATACTACGACGTTTCCTTTTGTTCCGGAAACCGTCCTCTTCACTTTTCCCGACTGTCCGTCACATCCTATACCTACGACAACATTTGGAAGAGGACCATTGAGTAATGTCTCCGAAGTATACATGTCAGGTCCCATGCTCTCAGGTTCTTATAACTCTTTTCGAGGTCTAATCGTATCAAATACGTAGTCCTTCCACTCTCTGACTCCTAGGGCCACTTCTGCTTCCGGAGGTGTCAAAATAGGCTTATCGTACCTCGAATAATCATCCATGGCAAGTCTCGGACACGCGGTGTTGATATAGACATCCACACGATACGAAAGAAGATTCTGCGGTGAAAGTTCGTTCATGTACGCTTTGTATGCAACCTTTCCTTTCTCCCTGATCAGAGTCATCAATTCATCGGCAATCGCATCCCGGTTTTGACCTATCTTGCTGCTTACGATCACCAGAAAGGAATGCCCGTTCTTTGAACTTTCAATGGCAGCGAATCTCTTGCGAAGAATCCTGTCTTTTACATCATCGACGGACCTTAACTCCCCTGTGGTCGGATTGAGAACAGAGATCGCCTTTCCGACGCCGAAGGCTGCGGCAAGAGGGTGGAAATCCCCCTCGCCTATGTACAAAAATCCGTCCACTTTGCCTACAACAGCTTCTGCCGAACTGCAATTGCAACCCAAAACCTGGCCTGGGTATAGTACCCTTTTGTCTCCGATGCCCACAAAGACCTCCTTTCCCGACGCTTCCAGTACCTCTTTGGCCTGGGATATGCACTGTATATACTGAACGGTGGCCAGCAATCCGATTTTCGAAGGCAATTCTGAAGCTATCTTCCTCACTGACTCCCTGATATCGACCGAGTAGAGAGCCTCTACGTAAAGAACGTCCTTGTCCTCGCCCTGCGACGGAATCGGTGAATGTCCGAAATGTACCAACGCATCTGCGACATCCTTGTAATCGACGAACAGGTCGCACGCACCGTAACATGGGTCACCCAGGATGATAAAACCCGCTCCTGTCTCCCTGGATAAAGAATCGACAATCTCCGTCGCCTGGAGTTTAAGACCCTCCGGCAACTGGAGTGCAACGGAGGCATAGCCCCCGTCGCGTATCCACGCAGCAATATGTTCGAGTTTAAGATCGAACATGCCTATACAACAAGCTCTTTGCCTTTCTCGACATCGATGTAACAGGGAGTGGGGAACTTCATAGAAGCCTTCCATAACGCGAGCTTCGCCGTACCGAAGGCTGTGGGCGTGCAACTGACCGAAAGAACGATCTGATTACGTTCCATTCTCGCCGCGATACTGACATTCTTCCCGAATGCTGCACGCATCCCACTCGAGACACGGTCCGCACCTGCGCCAGTCGCAAGTTTGTTCTCCCTGAGTACGATATGGGGATACACCCTGACCCTCAGATGATAATTGGCCACACCCGCCTCCTTGGACAGAAGCCTGTTCGCGGCGATACGGCCCGCCTCAAGCGAGGTGTGCCTGATCTGCACACGATTCTTCACCTTCAGGGAGAGGACCACTGGGAAATCTTCCTGAAGGTTTCCCATATCATACTGACTGATTCTGCTGTTAGGGATTCCACCCATGTATTTTTTGCGGGCATAGGCCATCCCTTTGACCTCTCTGTACATAACTGCGGGCTTTCTTACCATTTACGCCACCTGTTGGATAGTTATTTTGCGAAAGCAGACAGTCCCCAGATTGTATTTAAAGACTGTTACTCCACACGGTCGTCACAACCAAGACTTCCCAATCATACATCCGATATAAGGGTTTCCATACCTTTCCTGGAAATTATGTTCGCCGTCCGCAGAAGACGTGCCCTTTTTCATCGCAATGACGTATATGAAATCAGCCAGACCTTTCCCAATCCTAAATATATCTCCGAGACATACATCATAGTATCAGAGGGTATTTGGATGCTCAATTTCACTGTGAACATTATTTCTGAAAATGAGGACAAAAGGGTTCCTGTAGCCATAGCTGGCCAGATCATGGTAGACGTTCAGAGTCTGCTCTCACATATCGGTGAGTGTCTGATGGCAAAGGAATTGATGATCCAAGAGGCTTTGGAACCCCGCCTTCTAAGCAAGTTCACACTATACATCAACTCGACGGGCAGCATCACACTGAATACTTCTTCATATGTGCCAGAAACAAAAGGTTTCGGAAATGTTGTCGATGATGCGGTAATCCTCATGGAAAAGACCCTCGACGCTCTTGGAGCAGGTCTGGGCGGTTATTGGATGGAAGATAATTACGAAGACCCGATATACAGGAGTCAGATCATAATCGATGTTGTCACCCTGTTCGAGCATATCAACTCTTTCGAAGGATTCGTGTTGATGTATGGAATGACCGATGTTCTGAAGAGATTCGGTGAGGTCAACGTAGAGAAGATGGTGAGCTTCCTCCATGATAAGGGGAATGTTACCAACAGCACGGTCATAGGTCTTGTTTCAATGTCCGCATCGAAATCGAGACACGATCGTATGAACCTGATGTTCGGAACGACAAAAGTGAGACTTTCCTTCGCCAATGAGACGATATCGAATCTTGCCGCAGAATATGCGGACAAAGGACCTGTCAGCATAACCGGAAGACTCACATTTTCAGGAGAAGGGAGGCTGGTGGAGATTTCAGGTGCTGAAAAATTGACCCCTCTTTTCTCTGTGAGCTTCAGAAGAATGATCTCTTCCACAGGTGACATTGAACTAAAAGCACCTGTCGATGCCGCCGTTAAGTACGAGGATGGAATATGGATACTGACCAACGAGGAACTCGGTATAATAGTGTCCAAGGATAACTGGGACTCTGCAGTGCAACAGTTCCATGACTATTTCGTATTCCTTTGGACGCAATATGTAGATAAGAATGATTCCGACCTGAGCGATGAGGAGAAAGAAGTTAAGAGCTTCCTGCTCAGATTGGTCGCATGATATGCCCCCAACATCGGTAATATTTATATCTCTTACCAGGCTGTTGAGACCACGGGAGCATATCTATGTCCAAAAGACGTATATCATCGAAAATGGTGAACGACATCGCCACACAACGCATGATAACGCTCACCCACCTTTCCAAAAAGGCCGTCAAAGACTGTCAAGCTGACAGGGCAAGACGGTATGTGATACTCATAAGGCGTATAAGTCAGAGGACCCGTACCCCGATTCCGAAGGATCTCGTGTTCTGCAAAGGATGTGATGTCCCCATGGTACCGGGTGTGAACTGCCGGACAAGGATCGGGGACCACAAGGTCAGAACAACATGCCTGGAATGCGAAAGGATTAGACGTGTGCCGTACATAAGGGAGCAGAGAGAATGACGGAAAAAGAAGCAAAGAAGGAACTCATGCGCAGAGCACTTGAGATCGACCCCACCGTCCATGTGGGAAAGGACGGTCTCAAGGAGAGCATATTTGATGAAGTGAAGGAACAGATCAAAAAGAACCGACTGATCAAGATCAAAATCCTTTCTAACGTAGACAGCGAGACCGTTGATATTGCCAATACTATCGCCGAAACCACGAATTCCGTCATCGTGGATGTTCGCGGCAGCATAGTTACACTTACCGACAAAAGGACCTGGACATCACTTTCGCAGAAAAAATACTGAGGCCGACATATGCTTGATGTCAATATCATAAGACAGGATCCCGAGATGATCAGGACCATGCTCGCGAACAGAAACAAGACAAGCGACGTCCTGGACAGATTCCTTGCAGCCGATGGCGAATGGCGGATGCTCACAGACAAAGGCAACCGTCTCAAGAAAGAGAGGAACGTCACTTCATTGGAGATATCAAGGACGAAGGGCAAAGAGAAAGAGGCCAGGATCGCAGAGATGAAAAAAGTGTCCGATGACATCCGCGACATAGACACTAGACTTGCGGAGCTTGAGAATATCAGGAACGAATGTGTCCTGAACATCCCGAATATACCTCACGAAAGCGTTCCGATAGGAAAGGATTCCAAAGACAATGTCGTCGTGTGCGAATGGGGCAACAGGAGAAAATTCGATTTCAAGCCTTTGGAACATTTCGAAATCGGTGAAAACCTGGATATTATCGATTTTGAAAGAGGGGCGAAAATAACAGGAAGCGGTTTCTATGTTTTGAAAGGCGATGGCGCACGTATGGAACGCGCACTGGTCAATTACTTCCTCGATACCCACATGGAACAGGGATACAAAGAGGTGTTCCCACCGGTGATCATAAACAGAAATGCAGTCATCGGCACTGGTCAATATCCGAATCTCAAGGATGACATGTACTATCTGCAGAATGATGACCTATGGCTAAATCCGACAGCTGAAGTCCCTGTTACAAATCTTCATCAGGACGAGATACTCGAAAAGGAACAGCTTCCCATCCTGTACACCGCATACCTCCCATCCTTCAGAAGAGAGGTTGGAAAGCACTCCGATACCCGCGGTATCGTACGTGTACATGAATTCAACAAGGTGGAAATGGTACGCTTCGTCGAACCGGAAGGCTCCTTCGAGGTATTGGAAGAACTCAGAGGCAACGCGGAGGACCTTATAAGAGGACTCAACCTGCCGTACAGAGTGCTTCTTCTCTGTACGGGTGACATGAGCTTCTCCTGCGCAAAGTGCTACGACCTTGAACTCTATGCTCCCGGAAAGGATGCATGGTTGGAAGCCTCCTCCTGCTCATGTTTCACAGATTTCCAGGCACGCAGAGCAAGGATAAAGTATCGCCCCGAACCGCATCTCAAGAGCAGATTCGTCCACACTCTGAACGGATCGGGTCTCGCTTTGCCGAGGACCATGGTGGCCATACTGGAGAATTATCAGAACAAGGACGGCACCGTGACCGTCCCCGACGTGCTCAGACCCTACATGAAGGGACAGGAGATCATAGGGAACTAGACCCTCATACTGTTCAGTTTATCGATCAACGCTGTTGCGTTGATCCCCGTGCCCTCGTCGATCAGTCTTTTTCTCAGAGATGTCTCTCCGTCCCTTAACCTTGCCGAGGTCACACCGTAACGTCTCGATACAAAGGCTTCCATGTACGCACCGAACACATCGCACAGCTTGATGTTTTTTCCTGAGACCTTCCCGAACCTTTTGTCATCCTTGTCCTTGAACGGATCGAAAACCAAAAAACCAAATTCATCACGCCAAGCTTCCGGTATCAGAGGCATCACCTTCGAATTCATCAGATTGAATTCATATTCATCCAACATCTTCGTGAGACCTTTGACATTGACCTTGACAGGCGATATCACATCTTTCGTTAGGACTTCCGGAAGATCGTGGAACAGTGCAGTGTAATAATCGTTGTATTTCTGATGTTCGCTTGTCTTCTCGTCGAGATCGTGCAGGTATATCATGTTCGCGACCATCAGGGAATGCCCCAGAACAGTCGTCTGCGGTATTCTGGGCACACGCGTCCACCTCTGTTGGAATCTGAGTTGACCGAACAGATCGATGAATGTCTGGGACTGGGAGTTCAATATATTTTTAACACCAACCAGGTTCATATGCTCCTTCAATTCCATGTATATGTTAGCTCTCGTCTGCTCTATACCGACCGATTTCTTATTCATTTCATAGATGAGATTGAATTCCCAGTTCGTCGCCATATAGTGTGCGGCGCGCACAACATCGTTCTCTATGGTCTTATTCTCCGATCGGATGTATTCTTCCAGACGCGATCTGAATTGTACGTCTGAATCCGGAACCAGTCTGTCATACTCTGACATAACGTAGTCGTTCACTTCATCGAACTTCTCTTTCTTCAGCTGATGAAAAAGCTCTGGCTTGAGATCGGTCAGTATCAACCTCTCTATGAAAGAGAACATTGAGAACTCGATTATGTGGTCCCAGTCGAGGGAGATGCGGTGTTCCTGTTCTTCGTATTTTCCCAGTATCCAGGCGATTGCCGCCTTGTGGGCCTGTTTGTCCAGTTCCGTTAGGTCTATGGGTCTTATGTGGTCGTTCCACCTATGCATATTGGCAGCATCGAAAAAGCAGTAGATCAGATTCATATTCATGGCGCCGGTCATGCACCCACTCCCGCAGGCTGAAAGAGAAGCATTGAAAAGGGTTTGAGGGCTACGTTCACCCTATTACGATCTCGCCGATGATCTGACTTATCTGAACAAGCTTAGCGTCTTCATCCACTGTGGAAGACTCGACACCCTTGAGTTGCGCCATGAACATATTTGCTCTCTTGTCGTCATATTTCTTCGCAGCGACCTCTGTATCGATCTTGTCCGCGGCGAATCGCAACGCGTCGGCAACTTTTCCGATCCCCTCAAACTGCACAGCTCTACCCTCCGGCGATTTAACCCTCTCCACACCGGGTCCTTTTTCCTTTTTGTTAAAAGCACCTTTGATCTTATCCATGATTCCCATTGGTTATTCCTCCTTTACGACATGCTCATCCGCGTCTTTCATGAGGTACATTACCACCATGGAGGCGATGACCATTGCCAGCCCGACTCCCATAAGGATGTACGACACGGTCACACTCAGACTGTACACGCCCATGTATCCCCATGAACCAAGCAGGAGTATAGCGAACCCCAGCAGTGCAAGTATGAAACCTGTTTTGTGGTTTGGAGACATGCCTAACGAATCTTACTGAAGGGTTTATAATGATTTTCATACTATGCGCAAAAGAAAGGATACATATCGCTCAAACTTAACGATTGTAGGGCACATTTGATAAAAAACATTGCCAGACCATGATTATCGACCCTGGATTGTTGTCCCGGGATCGATGTCACCATGACATACGACTGCAACGGTATAATAGTGCTAATGCATCCCTGTGGAACATGAAGGCCTCGAAAAGACTAACGTCGATCCCCATGTCGGGGATCAGAAAGATGTTCGACCTGGCAAGTCCCGATAGCATCAATCTTGGTTTGGGAGAACCGGACCTGTGGCCACCGAAAGAAGCGATAGAGGGAATGAACAGGGCGGCATCCGAAGGATTGAACAAATACGGACCCACGGCGGGAATAATGCCGCTTCGAAAGACTGTTGCGGAACGTTACTCGATGTACTCGCCGATCAAAGCTGAGAATGTGATGATCACCCCCAGTGGTTCATCTGCACTTCTGGAGATAACACAATCCATAATCGATCCTGGAGACGAAGCACTGGTCCCGAGTCCTGGATTTGTCATATACGGGCCCCACATAACCCTTGCCGGGGGAAAGTATATCGAGTACAGGCTTTCAGGTGATGATTTTCAGCCGGATATAGACGATCTCCTTTCAAAAATCACGAAAAAGACGAAGGCCATCGTAGTGAACTCCCCTGCAAATCCGACAGGATCCATATTAAACAAGAGGACCTTCGAGGCACTTTGCGATATCGCATCTGATAACGACATAACCGTGATATCCGACGAAGTCTACGACTCGTTCGTCTATGAAGGCAAACATATTTCCTTCCTTTCGCAACTGGATAAGGCCATAGTGGTCGGAGGATTCTCGAAGATGATGGCGGTCACAGGATGGAGAATGGGTTTTTTGGTAGCCAACACCGACATTATGGAATCCTTGGTGAAAATGCAATATCACGTATGCGCCAGTCCGAATATGCCTGCTATGTACGGGATATTGAATGCTATGCCCTCCATCGACGATTATCTCGAAAACGCAAGGACGATCTTCAAGAGAAGGAGGGACCTCATAGTCAAAAGGCTCAAAGACATAGACGGCATGCATATACAGACACCGAAAGGCGCGTTCTATGCATTTCCATCTTACGACTACGACATCAAATCCGTGGATTTTGCGATGGAACTCGTCAAGAACGGGTTGATCTGCTCACCTGGATCCGCATTCGGATCCTACGGCGAAGGACATCTGAGATTCTCCTATGCTGCAGATGAGACGAAGATCGACAGAGGAATGGACATCCTTGCGGAAACCGCGGAACGCATCAAAGAACAATAAAGTGATACAATGGAAGAGAAAAAAACACATATCGAAATCGATGAGAAATCCGGTCTAATCGAACAGGTTTTTGACAAAGACGAGGAGATTCCGTTGGAGAAACAGCTCTGGGAGAAGAATCCAAAAAGGACCCAGGCTCTAAAGGACCTTTGGTACGATGAACTTCAAAAGGTAATCGATGAAGACAAGAGTCCCGAAACGGCCAAAAAGGACCTTGCATTCATGATGATCACTAACAGCCTCATGGACATGATAATGGAATGTGTGCCCCCTGAAATGGCATTGGAGGTTTCATACAGCATTGATAACTACATAGCTTTGGGACTTGTCAACAAAAAATACAGTGTGGATATCGCAGAGGAATTGGAAAAGGCGATTTCCCAGGTCAAAAGAAAAGATTACGACAGCGATGATGACTTCAAAAGAGCATTGGAGGCCATAGAAGACCACTGGTGGTCCATCGGTCAACCTGCACTCGGAAAAAGAAGCGCCAGCGACGCCATCATCGAAATGCTCTCTAAATATGGATTGAACGAGTGATGATCACCACAGCGACGGCCCCCGGAAAACTGATCGTTCTCGGAGAACACGCGGTCGTATACGGTAAACCGGCCGTGGCTTTGGCGATCGACAAAAGGTTTGCATGCACCATTCAGGAAAGCGATGCGACATACCTGAACGGTAACATCGCAGATTTCGATTCCAATCCCCACATCAGAAAGATACTTGAGATGCACGGATTGAGAAATATCGCTATAACCACCGAGAGCGCCATCCCGCCCAGCTCCGGGCTTGGATCCTCGGCTGCGCTGTCTGTTGCCTTGACAGCAGCTGTAAGAAAACATCTGAAGAAGGAAATCGATGAAAACGACATTTCCATGGAGGCATTTGAAGCGGAATATACCGCTCAGGGAAGAGCGAGCCCCATCGATACTTCGTGCAGCACACACGGCAAAGGCGTAGCATTGAACTGTCCCAAGGATGTCGGAAAACACCTTTGGACCATATCGAAATGCTCTGAAAGCTGGGATGTTTCTGATATTCCGGTTCCGAGGATGACCTTTGTGGTAGGGTACACAGGAATACGTGCCGCCACCGGACCGCTTGTGGAGAAGGTGAAAAAATTCAGAGAGCACAGCAGATTTGCTTCGGACATCATCGATGAGATAGGGAACATCACCCTCGAAGGGATGAAAGCCATGAACAAGAACGATATCGAGGAATTGGGTCGCATCATGACCCAGGATCATAAATTGCTTTCCATTCTTGGCGTATCGTGCAAAGAATTGAACAAATATGTAGATGCATCTCTTGCGTACTCATACGGCGCGAAACTTACAGGTTCCGGTGGCGGAGGTAGCATGATCGCACTGACAGAAAGACCAGACCTCGTCTGTGAAGCGATCAGACTCAGGGGCGGTCAACCTTTTGTGGTTAGGACCGGCGTCGACGGCGTATCCGTCGATCCCTGAGACTTCGAAATAAGATAGGGGCGATGGCCCCCGGATCCCGTCAGATCAGATCCTCGAAACCCTCTACGACCTTAGGGAACTTTGCCTTCACGACCTTGAGAAGATTGTGAACGTTGACCTCTTTGATATCTGATTCCCTTATCAGCTTGACTAGTTTATCGAGCGTCTCGTCGTCGAGTGTCGAAAATCTCTCCTTGGCCATCCAGTTCCTGTAGAGTTTATCCTCCATCCTGTCACGCCACATCTTCTCGTAGGGCTGTAGTGCCTTCTTTGAGAAATCTCCTGTCTTGGCGCACTCCGTGAGCACCTTGCCGGCATACATTCCTGTCCTGCATGCATGGGCTATTCCTCCTCCCGTGAGCGGATCTATGATCCTGGCCGCATCTCCAACCAGAATGAGGTTGTCTGCGATAGCAGAATCGATCCCCGGACAGGTCGAGACCATACCGCCAACAATCTCGGTGATCTGACCTTTCGCAAGACGCGGCTCTGATGCGATATATCTGTCAAGATAGAACTTCGGATCGGCCCCGTGCTTGCATTTAGATGCCTGCACCCCGATACCCACATTCGCCTCGGATTTCCCCTTTGGGAATATCCACACATATCCGCCCGGTGCGGCCGATCCTATAACAAATTCGCAGAAGACGGAATTTATATCGATATTGACCATCCTGTATTGGATGCATGTGTCGATGTCGCTCATCTTCAGAGTCGTATCCAACCCGGCCCATCTGCTGACCTGCGATTCGTATCCGTCGGCTGCAACGACACACTTCGCATAGATCTCGATCTCCTCCCCCATCCTGTTGGCCCTGATGCCGATGAGTTTTCCGTTCTCATGTGTGACCCCCGTGCACGATGTGCGCATCATTATCTGCGCACCGGCTTCGGCCGCCTGTTCCGCCAAATGTTTGTCGAACAGATGTCTTTCGAGGACGTATCCGACCTCTGAACCCGCTTTGCTCTCATCGAGTTGAAATGTGTATCCGCCTGGCGATCTGATTATAGCACCTGCCATATCGGCACGGATCCATTTCGGATCGGGCACGACACCGATCTCCGATAACCATTTCTTCGAAACACCCTCGGCACACCTGAGTGGCGCCCCGATCTCCGCTTTTTTCTCAACCAGTATCGTTTTAAGTCCGCCCAGCGCAGAATATTTTGCCGCCATGCTCCCGCCGGGACCGGCTCCCACTACGACTATGTCGCAGTCATATCTCTGCATTCAAACACGCTCCATCGTAAGCGCACCTACCGGACATATCTTAACACATCTTCCGCACTTGTTGCAGTTGTCATTGAATTGCAGGATGTAATCGTTCAGGTAGATCGCATTCTTAGGGCATGAACCCACACATCCTCCGCAATGTAGACATTTCTCGTAACTAACCTTCATTCCAATCACCCTATGCGTCGGGCCTCTGATCCTCGGGCACGATCATCGCGTTCTCCAGATCCTTCGCTTCCTTCTTGTTCTTCTCCTTCCATTCGGCCAATGGCACAGAGAACTTCTCCTCGACTTCCTTGCGGTACTCCGGACCACCGTTGTACGCGCAGAACGGAATGACTCTGAGGTCCGGGGTCGCGTAATGGATGGCACAGCGTTCAACCCTTGCGATGTCATAGTTGTATGAATCCTGGAAATGCATACCGCCCACATACATCATCTTCCACGAGAATTCTGCAAGCGTTTTCTTCGATTTATCACTCATGACATTCTTCATCACGCTGACCAGCTTCCTCTTGGTGAGTCCTTCCGGAAGTTTACTGGCATCCAGGCATCTGTTCATCAAGAGCGCCGCTTTCAGCACATAGTACTTCTTGTGCTTGGACCTGTCCGCCTTATCTGCCAATACACTTAGTTCCTGGGTGAACCTCTTCACATCGATGAATCTGGGGATCGGCGTGACGTTACCCTTGTCGTCCTTGAAAAGATATGTCGCAAGACCGCAATGCGGATGTGCCGTGAATGTAACCTTGTTCTGTCCCATCACCACGGATGCGAACTTCGAGATCGGCGCAACCACCGGAACGGGATACCAGTCGTCCTTGTTAGTGTAACCCGTCTGTTCTTCCATGCATCTCGCTAGATCCGGAAGCGTGAACCTCCCCTTGTCCAGCTCCTCGCGTGTGATCCTTCCCGTGAAAGCGACCGGCTGGTAGTTGACACCGCGTACGATGTCCGAATTATCGAATGCGAATTTGAGTATATCTCCGACCTGATGATCGTTGACACCTTTGACTATCGTTGGCACCAGGACCACCGAAGGCGGATGCTCCAGTTTTCTCAGGTTTTCGAGCACTTTCAGTTTTACGTTGAACATCTTCCTGTCTCTTGCCTGGACGTAAACGTCATCGGTAACACCGTCAAAAGACAGATAGATCGTGTTCAACCCAGCCTCTTTCGCCGCCCTGCAGAAATCCACACTCTTGGCGAACTCAATCCCATTGGATGCCACCTGGACCTGTGCAAATTTCATCTGCTTTGCGACCCTTATTATGTCGATGAACCTCGGATGGATGGTCGGCTCTCCCCCTGAAAACTGGATCGCTGTGCACTTTATCGGTTTCTCATCCCTGAGCATCTGCAACATCGCCACAACTTCATCGTAGCTCGGCTCATAGACATATCCAGCCTGATTCGCATTCGCAAAACATATGGGGCAGTTCATGTTGCATCTGTTCGTCAGATCTATGTTCGCGAGAGCTGTGCAGGAGATCATGTCGACCCTGCTGCCGCCTATCATGATGTGGACGTTGTCCTCTTCGACAGCCTCGACCGCCGCCTTATCGTCGGGATTCAGAAGACCTATGCCGTCCTGAGCGTATTCCTCGACTTTGAGATACATTTCAACGTCGGACCAGATGACATCATCGAAATCCCCGTGTTCAGGACACTTTTTCTTCGCGTAGACCTTTCCGTCCTTTTTGTAATACTCAGTATCCAGGATCTTCCCGCACTCGGGACAGATTGATTTCACCCTCTTCGGAAGACCTTTTACGTTGGCGTACTCTTTAGTTGTTCCAGGCATGAGTATCCCCTATTCTTGGTACAATTGCAACGTTGGTTATAATGTTTCCCCCAGGAATTTTCGGTCGCGCGTGCGCATGCGACGAGCGACGCGGATAAGTGTAACAGTAGCTATTGGCTTATATTTCGGCGTGTCCCGAATCTTTTACGATGAAGAAAATCACATTCGAGAATCTCGGCAGGTCCAAGAAGGGTCAGATGCCTTTTGCACTGATCGCTGTCACACTCCTGCTTCTGGGTTCGGCCTATGGTGCAGTATATGCATACATCGAGAATTCTGAGGAAAACACCGAAAGCCTGGCGCAGGAACTTACCTCGATGGGTGTCGGAATGACCGAAACGAAATATACGGTCGAGGCTGCGTTGGGAAACATAATCAACGAACTGAGCAGAGAGAACACTGGAGGTACCCTCGCGGAGAGGATGGATAGCTTTGACGAAAAGGTGGACACATGGTTCTCCTCGAATTTTCCGATGAGCGACAGAGGCATCACCGCTAGGGTCGCACAGTATGATGTAGATCTGAACGTCGAGACCCTGAAGATGTCTTCGGGCGATAAATTTACCGACCCATCCAGACCGTCCTATCTAAGAGCGACCGGATACATGAACGTCGATTTCATTTCGGCAGCCGGAACATCCTCAAGAACGGTCGATATCTCTGCGGACGGAACGTCTGGATTACCGTTCGTCGTAGAACGTGCCTCTGAGTTCGAATTGTCCGTATCAGGGGACGAATCCGCCCTCACGCAGCTGATCAGCTATCAGCTTTCGTCATTGGCACAGCAGAGGGTACTTTCCGGTTACGGTGCCGTTTCCGAAGGTGGCGAACGTGGAACCTCTTCCATCATCACCGAGAAGGACGTGAACGATGCCTACAGGAACGCACTTTCCATAATTGAGATGATCTGCTTCAGGGATACCGGGAATGACGATCCGCTTCTTGAGTCCGCTGTCAGTGTTGATGCGGCAGAGATGCTGGCTATGAGGGATGGATATATCGAGATGGACCTGAGTGCGATATTTTCTCAGACTTTGCTTTCGATGATCGACACACTAGTGATACAGTGGATGGATTATTTTATGTTGGACAAGGCTGTGTACGCAATGGATGTCATCTCGGATTCCGTACGCAGATGCTGGAATGCACTGGTCTCCTTCATAGACAACGACGACCGGGCGGATGCCGGACAGTATCTGAAGGACCTGATGCAGAACCTCGGATATGCCGAAAAGGACTACAGATTCCTCTTTGATAGCCCATCGATTTCCGTAACAACCAATGCCATGGATATCGTTTTGACTGCCGGATCCTCCTCAGAGAATGTCACGATTCCCGAGATGGATATCCTTATACCTTTTCCTGAGACCGACATCGTATCATGGAACGGATGGGATCATTTCATCAACGAATATCATGAGGGGAGGAACGATCTGATGGAGTCCTTCAGGAACATCATCAAAACAATTGCCATAGAACTATCTTCCTCAACCGATCTGGGCATAATCCGGATAGATGTCGATGCATACGACGGCAGTGTGTTCTCCCAGACACTTTCGGAATCGATCACAAAGGCACTGAACGAACAACGGGACGGCGTAGAAATGTGTATGGAGAGGACCATCAGAGATTCGCCCGTCTGCGATCCTCTTTTCATTGCCATGTACGAAAGGATCGTTGAATGTCGCAACGAGATCTTCTGTGCCGACGGATTTGAAAAGACAATGAGATTGTCCATTGAGAAGGATGTCACTGAATACCTTAACAGGACTTACGGAACGGTATTGGATCCGACCTTCGTCGATGAAATCGTCGATAGGATCATGGAATCAGAACAGGTATCCGATGCTGTCGAGGGATACAACGAAAAGATCGACACGAGGATACGGTTCTTCAGGGATATATTGACACAGATCCCCAAGGACAACGAATCCGTGATCAAAAACATCCTTGTGGATATCGCCAGAAGAGGCATGTGCGCATTTGATCTGTACCCGCTCGTAGAATCGAATATGAACGGATTATGCCAGGAAGTAACATCGTATAATGATATGAACGCACATTCGGGACTTACGGAATTCAACGGCACCAAAGGTTTCACACTATACGACGGTGACGAGAACCTCTACGAGGAGTTCATGGACATCAGGGATGGCGGCGATGTCATCATAAACATCACAACCCCACAGGATAACAAAAACCAATGTGTGCATTACGTTGGACTCGATGACCATACCGCCGCACCCTACACGTCTGTGTTTTCCGTCAGGATCAAAGCCGATGTGGAGTACAGCATACTGTCCTCATCGGCTGTCCTTTCAGCTCTGGGAACGTATGACGCCAGATTCGAGGATAACTTCTATCTCGATACGGTCGTTGACATTCCGTGTGTCAGCGGCTGGGCACTTGCGGGTGTCGAATACAGATCGAGCACAGATTTCCTTGACGATGCCTGGCAATTCCTTCTGAAGGCACTGGAACCTTTGCTTGAACCTCTGAGAAAGGTGTACGGAATGCTGCGGGAACTCTTTGACCTGTGCGGTTCGGCGATGGTCGAGATCTCTGATTACGTATCGGAATTGGTGATGAAATTCTATGAAGCCGTGGAAGAACCCGTGGCGATGATCCAAAAATTCATAGATGACACTCTGCAGGACCTGATCGACAATGTCGGAATTGGCCTGGACATAGGTCTCACGTCCCAATCCGTCACATTGGAGTATTTTGGGATGAAACTCACTGTGCAGACGAAATTGGCAACACTCGTGAAGAATACCAAGACACTCGTGAAGATAACATTGACAAGAACCGTCAACGACACCGAGATATCCGGCTCCGTCGAGCTCAGGAAGAATCCCGAGGACGGTTTCATCTTTATCGGCAACGGTTATGCAAAGACAGATGGTTGGAACATCGACCTTGCACTTGACCCGCTCATGAAGACCGGCTCCACCTTGATCAATATCGACGGAAAGATCAGAAACGTAGAATTCGAGGCTGTAATGCCCCAACTTGTTCAGTATGAGAAGATAGGATTGAGGGTCTCGGACATCCCAGGAATCGGTGGTGTCATCTCCAACATACCTCTGCCTATCCCAGGAATGAAGGGAAGTCTCGATGTCGGACTGGAACTGAAGTACAATCTCCCTGTCAAAACAGGACTGCTCATCAATGAATTCGAATCCAACCCTGCTGGCTCTGATAACGGGACAGAATGGGTGGAACTCCTGAACTCGACAAACAAAGCGATCGATCTGAAGGACTACGTTCTTCTCCCTGGAAGTAACGCCAAAAAGGCATTTACCATCGGAAGTCTCGTGCTTCCCCCAGGTGGAAAAACCGTAATAACCTTTGAGAGACAGACGCTGAATAATTCCAAGAGCAGCGGTGAAAAGAGCGGTGACCGTATAACCCTTGTCGATCCGAACGGAAAAAATATCGATCAAACCCCATGGAAATCAGATTCTTCCAACAACGACCGCACCTGGCAGAGAAGTATCGACGGCTATACCGAGTGGACATTCGCGAAAGGCACACCTGGATCGAAAAACGGCGGATCGATACCCGGTGGTGTTCTTATGCGAACATTCATAATCGACTGTTTCAGATCGGCCGGCGAAAAAGTGTTCGAAGAGATGGGCAACAAAATAAAAAGCACCGATAGTCTAGCACTTTTTTTGCAAAAGGTCATTGAAACAGCATTCGAAAATATCATAAAATCGATTGCAAATTCCATCGTAAGCGCTTCTGTATTCATCGAGTTGGAGATAACTGATTATGCGGAGACACAACACAATGGCATTCGCGTTTCGCTTGAGATAGGCTCGGAATTCATCGAGGACGGTCTGACTTGGCTAATCGGCGAGATCGATTGTATATCGAAATATGCCGCAAACGATATGGATCCCGCAGAGATAGTCTATGAGGATTCGTATCTGCGGACCACAGTCTACACGGGAATGGGCGCGCCGCATTTTCTCGACATCACGGACATTGACACCGATGTTGTAGTTGGAATGTCGGTCAGCGTGAATATCGCGGGCCTTCAGAACATTTTAGGAAAAGATGTGGGCAGATGGAAGGCAAGCATTGGTATCGTAATGGAAGACGTTCCGACAATATTGATCCCGGCAAAACTCAAAGCTGATAAAACATTGAAGGCCGATCTATGGCTGCTGAGGGTGGACTTCCAGGAGGCGGAAGATTGAATGATCGTCGGTGATTCCCCAAATCTTTATAGGCAGGATATCATAACGACGGATATGGCCGGAAAGACCCACAGTATACCAACCGTTCTCAGCTCCGAGGAACTTATGGATAAGGCGTTCCATAGGGCATCCAAGATCACCGTTAACGGCACTACTGCTCTTGACGGAAAAAAGAAGACGATCCTTGCCAAGATAACCGCATCCGGCGACATAGTCAAAGATACACTGACGGAATATGTTAACAGATTCCCCAGACTCGAAAAAGAGGATGATTTCTTTCCTGAGCTGGTCGATCTCGTTATCGGACTAGACCAGTATAAGAAATCCCTGGGGGCCATGAATTGGGCTGCTGGAAAAACTGAAAAATTGAAAAACGAGGCACTCAGGAACGTCAGACGCTCTAAAGACATACAGATCATCGAATCCGTAAGAAGCGGCTTCTACGGAAGACTGTCATCCGTCATCCGTCAGATCTCCGATGACCTGCTTTTCCTGCAGAATGCGAAGAACAGATTCAGAAGTCTTCCGACGATCAGATCCGATGTTGCGACCGTGGTAGTGGCTGGATTTCCGAATGTTGGAAAAAGTAAACTCGTAACCGAATTGAGTACAGCCACACCCGAGATCGCTCCGTATCCGTTCACCACAAGAGGCATAGTTATAGGTCATATCGAAGAAGACTGGAGAAAATTTCAGATCATCGACACACCTGGTCTCCTGGACAGAAGATTGGATGAAAGGAACGACATAGAGAGACAGGCCATACTGGCGTTGAAATATCTGACCCACGTGATGCTTTTCGTTCTCGATCCGTCGGAAACATGCGGCTACTCCATGGAGAAACAACTGGCTCTGCTTGAATCTGTGGAGAACGGATTCCAGGGCGTTCCGATCATTGTCGTAGAAAGCAAGTGCGACCTTGAACGCAGCGGCAACGACGAACATCTATCCTTCTCTGCCGAAACCGGCGAGAACATGGATATCCTGCGCGAACGGGTTATCTCCGAGCTCAAGAGGGTAGTACTTACCGAAAAAGTGGTGAATGGTTGAAATGACCGCGAAGGTCGCAGTAAGCGAGGAAATGGACGACTATTTCAAGACACTGACCGAGAAGAATGACATATGCTACGCAATAGCCGATATGGCCAGAAGACGTGGGAAGGATCCCAAGAACGAAGTCGAGGTCCCTCAGGCTGAAGACCTTGCGTCACGCGTGGAGAAACTGTTAAGCGACTACAATGTCGAAGGCGTGGCCGAAGATATCAGAAGGCTCACGGAAGAATACGAAAACCGTGAGGTGGTGTCGCTGATGATCGCGAAGGAGATTGCGAAAAAACCTGCAGAAAGCAGGGAAAAGGCGATCGACAGGGCTGTCAGAGTAGGTTTGGCTGTACTCACCGAGGGCATTCTGGTAGCTCCTTTGGAAGGTATCGCAGACACGAAGATAAGGAGCAATCCCGATGGTTCCGAGTACATCGATCTGATCTTTGCCGGACCCATCCGTGCTGCTGGGGGCACAGGTCAGGCAATGAGCGTTCTGATCGCGGACGTGGTCAGACAGGAACTGGGTATCGGAAAATACATACCGACGACCCAAGAGACCGACAGATTCATTGAAGAAATCCCTTTATATAAACAGTGCCAGCATTTGCAATATACGCCATCGGCACACGAGATCCAGCTTATTGTGGGAAATTGCCCGGTTTGCATAGACGGCGAAGGGACCGAAAAAATGGAGATATCTGGATTCAGGGACCTCCCCCGGATCGAGACGAACCAGGTCAGGGGCGGAGCATGCCTGGTCATAGCAGAGGGCCTTTGCCAAAAGGCGGCGAAGATCAAAAAGCACGTAGACAAGTTGAAACTGGAAGGATGGGACTTCATCAGCGAGTATCTTAAATCGAAGAACACCAGCACAAACGGTGAGAACGTAACGAAATCCGTGGTACCGAGTGACAAATACCTCAAGGATATTGTTGCCGGACGTCCGATATTCAGCCATCCTTCAAGAGTGGGTGGATTCAGACTAAGATACGGTCGAGGAAGAACGTGCGGTCTCGCCGCACTGGCATTTAGCCCCGCCAGCATGTATGTATTGGACGAATTCCCCGCATTGGGAACACAGATCAAGATCGAAAGGCCGGGAAAGGCCTGTGTCGTCACTCCCTGTGATGAGTTGGACGGCCCTATAGTTCTGTTAAAGAACGGTGACCTCGTCCAATGCAACACCAAGGAAGAAGCGACCGAGGTTAGATCCAGTATCGTCGAGATAATCGATTGCGGCGAGGTACTCGTCCCGTTCGGAGAATTCTGTGAGAATAATCATTTTCTCATACCCTGCGGTTATCCCATCGAATGGCACAAACAGGAACTCCTGAGGAAAGGTGACCTGCCCAAGGATTGGAGGGACCCTACGTGGGAACGTGCAAAACAGATGTCCCGCGAGCTTGGAGTACCTTTGCATCCGAACTTCAATCTGTTCTGGTCAGACATGGACGTCGGATCCCTGGATAGACTCAGGATGCAGATCCTCAAAAATGGTACTTTCATCGATTCGGAATTGCACCTCTTAAAAGATGAGACCTCCAAGAAGACGCTGGAGGATCTTGGCGTACTGCACACAGTGCAAAACGATACTCTGGTCATCCGGAGATATGCACTTCCGCTGATCGAAGGGCTTGGATTGACGGTGGAGGGTGAAAAACTGCTTTCGGTCACTGAATTTAGTGGCGAGAGTGCCCTTGAGGCGGTAAGCAGGGCAATGGGGCTCAAGGTCTATGCCAGAGCGTCGACGCGAATCGGGATGAGAATGGCAAGACCTGAAAAAGCCAAGGACCGCAAAGGTGCACCGGTCATACACGGATTGTTTCCGGTCAGTGACAATCCGAAATACAAGAAAGAGGTCATCACTGCAATACATACCATCAAGCAGAGTCCATCATATCCGACCACACATAAGGTGAATGTATCCGTGGAGGCAGGAAAGAGGGTCTGTCCCAAATGTAAAAAGGAGACATATCGCGCCTGGTGCAGGGATTGCTGCGTACACACCGAATTCATAACAGCCGGTTCGGGATTCGAAAGGAATAACGAGATCGTCGAACTGAACGATGAGTATCAGGCCGCGATGAAGACCTTGGAACTCAACTCGGTACCCGAAGTAAAGGTTGTGGATAGATTGATCTCCAAGATCAAGGTCCCCGAGGCTTTGGAAAAGGCGATCCTTAGGGCAAAATACGATCTCGGAACATACAAGGACGGCACCATCCGCTTTGACATGACCGATATACCGATAACACACTTCAGACCCAGGGAGATAGAACTTACCGTGGAAAAGGCCATAGCGCTCGGATACACGCACGATATGGACGGCAATCCGCTGACGAGCGACGAACAGTTGTGTGAGCTTAAGGTCCAGGATATCATTCCGAATTCGGGATGCGGGGACTACCTAGTGATCGTCGCAGCATATGTGGATCATCTCCTGGAGAAATTCTATGAGTGCGACAGATTCTACAATATCGAAAATCGTCAAGAGCTGATCGGACACTTGGGCGTAGGTCTTGCACCGCACACATCCGGCGGTATCTTGTGCCGCATCATAGGCTACACATCCGCCAACGGCTGTTACGCACATCCCTTCTTCCATGCGGCCAAAAGAAGGAACTGCGACGGTGACGAGGACAGCGTGATCCTTCTTTTAGACTGTCTGATCAATTTTTCAAGAGCCTACCTGCCTGACAGGAGAGGGGGTCTCATGGATGCTCCTCTGGTTCTCACAACGAGACTTGATCCGAACGAGATCGATAAGGAAGCCCATAACATAGACTGTCTCAGGGAATACCCCTTGGAATTCTACGAAGCGGCCATGTCCTTCAAGGATACAAAGGAGATCGAAAAGAGCATGGACCTAATCGCAGGACGTATCGGCACACCGCAGCAGTATGAGGGCCTGGGATTCACACATGACACCGCCGACATTTCCGAAGGGCCCAAACACTCGGCATACACGACATTGGAGACGATGATGGATAAGATGGAGGCTCAGCTCTATCTCGGCAAAAAGATCCGCGCGGTGGACGAGAAAGATGTTGCGACCAGAGTTATAAACAAGCATTTCCTGCCAGATATGGCCGGCAATCTGAGAAGTTTCTCAACGCAGGGTGTCAGATGCAACGTCTGCGGTGCAAAATACAGAAGGATCCCGCTTACGGGAAAATGCACTGCACCGAACGCTTCCAAACCAGGAGGGAGATGCAACAATCCTCTGGTACTGAGTGTTTATGAAGCGAGCGTTAAGAAATATCTTGCCATATCCCAGGAGATCGGAAGAAAATATGAACTGTCGGATTATACGAAAGAGAGGATAGACATACTCGAGATGAGCATGGATTCCCTGTTCAATAACGACAAAGTAAAGAAATGCAAACTGTCGGACTTCTTCTGAATCGATTGCATTATGAAGGGGGGCTATCGCCCCGGTTTAGAATTGTGTAAACGGTTTGATCAGATATCTTCGACCATCTTTTCGAAATCCTGCGCTTCAGCAGAAAGGATTTCCACAGCCTTGTTCAGAACCTGCTGGGCGGTCAGTGAACCGTCGGTCTCGAATTTGAACACGAAGTTCGTATCGTCACCCTTAACCGTTATCGCACCGTTATCGTTACATGCCTCCACACAAGACATGCATAGCGAACAGTCCAACGGACGTTTCGCGACGAGTTTTCCCGCCTTGACATCGAATACCTTCTTCGGACACCCTTGAGCCACATCCTCCACCGAACACGGTTTGGTGTTGTCTATAGTGATGATCGGCATGTATTTGTAGCCGACACCGTTGGCGACCTGCCACTTGACGTGCTTCCTTGCGGTACCCATTACGGCGTGGGCATAGATCAGGACCGACTGACCATCCGCGAGTTCGACGATGGGGATCTCCTCGTCCTTGACCTTGAGGTCAGGACTTCCGAGCGGCTCCAGATCACCGGAATACACGGTGCACGGTCCGTTCTTGTTCAGACTGTACATTATAGTGCAACTGGGGCAGCCTTCGCCGCCGCAGGCACACTTGTCCTGGAATGTAAAGAGATCGAGATCCGTGGGGACCGGAACCATTCCCAGTCTATGAGCTATGATCTCATCGAACAAGGGCGTGATGCTCTCGAATTCCCTTCCGTCAACATCGATCGGACCAAGGTGAAACTCCACCTTGTCGATCGCCATCTTGGGAATGTCAGACAGGATTGTTCTCCTAAGAGCATTCGCCATGGCCGGAGTGGAATTCTTCAGTATGAACTTGGTCTTCCTCTCCGCCATTTCGATTATTTCGATATCCATGATGTAGCCTCCTCAGACCCTGCGTCCTCTGCGTCCACCCTTCTTTTTGGTACCGTCGTGGGGCACGGGAGTCACATCCTCGATGCGCCCAATCTTTAGTCCCGCTCTGGCGAGTGCACGTATTGCGGCCTGAGCCCCCGGACCGGGAGACGCTGATTTGTTACCGCCGGGTGCACGTACTTTGACGTGTATGCCGACGAAATCTTTCTCTTTTGCGACATCAGCGACCTTTTCTGCCGCCCTCTGAGCGGCATAAGGCGAAGATTCGTCCTTTGCCTGTTTGACGACCATTCCGCCGGTCGCCTTGGTTATCGTTTCCGCACCGGTTATATCCGTCAGGGTGATCATGATATTGTTGTAACTTGCGTAGATGTTGGCTATTCCCCATTTGGCTGTCATGATTATTCATCCTCCAGCGTTATACCGGCCTCATCAGCGTCAGCTTTTGCCACGGCTGCGGCTTTTCTTGCCTCTTTCGCAATATCCTCTGCTTTTGCCGCTTCGTTCATCGCTGCCTGCTCCGCAGATATCCTCATCGGATGCATTTCATCGTTGAACGGCGATGCAGGATTGTACTCTATCGATGATTCCTCCATCCTCGTAACGATGTAACCTGGAACTGTGACTTTATGATTGTTCATGAATACATGACCGTGAACGATCATCTGCCTTGCCTGACCTATGGTCGTGGCCATTCCCTTCTCGAAGACTATCGTTTGAAGCCTGCGTGCGAGGATGCTCTCCTCGTTGAGTGTCAGTATATTGTTCAGCGATGCTCCGTCAACTGGCAGGACGCCTATGCGGGCGCACTTGGTGAGAAGCGCGTCCGTCTCAACCTTGGCCTGTTCCTCTCCGTCTCTCAGACGCGCCTGGAGCTCCCTTGACTGTCTTCTGAAGTTTCTCAGAATCGTCTGTGCCTTCCAGACCTCCGTCTTGTTCTTCAGACCGTATTTGGTGACTATCACCGCCTCCGCCTTTATCCTCTCACCCTGCCAGGGATGCGAGGGAGTATCATAGGCCTTACGCGAAAACTTTGGATCTCCCATCTTATGCCTCCTTTCTCTTAGAGACGCCCATCGTAAGTCCGTGACGTCCATTGGACCTGGTCCTCTGACCTCTTACCTTGTGGTGGGTCTCGTGCCTGATTCCACGATAACAGCGGATCATCTTCATCCTGTTAACGTCATCCTTCTGCGTGAGATCGAGATCGTTACCGAAGAGATGCATATCGTTTCCGGTCTCGTAATCGAGTTGTCTGTTGATAGCCCAGTCAGGTGCATACTCCACGTAGGTAATGATGCTCTGTTCGAGCTCTTTGACCTTGTCATCCGGGAGTGAACCGATCCTGAGTGTCGGATCTATACCCGCCTTCTTGACTACGATCTGTGACACTCTCTTTCCGACACCTTTTATGCTCTGGATGCCGACTGCTGTCCTCTTCTGACCGTCGATATCGCTGTTCGCTATACGAACGATGAAATTGAAGCTCTCATCTTCGGTCTTTTTCGGGGCATTATCTTTCTTTGCCATGTCTTTTCCTCCGTAAATGTTCCCGCGAAGGGAAGTACCCAAGCGTATGCCCCACATGTCCCGAAGAGACTGTGTGCATCGCTCTCTTCACTGTATCGCTGCAGCTCGGAGTTTACGTAAAAGTCGGGATTATATCCTCGTTCTTAAAGCTTTCCTATATATGGCATATGAGCTACCGCCGATTGGAGATCATGTCTAAGAAATATTCGTGTATCGACGTACTGCCCGTCAACTCGGGATGGAAGGCCGTCACCAGTTGATTCTTGTATCTGGCTGCAACAGCCTTTCCGTCCACTGTTGCCAAGACCTCTACGCCAGGCCCGAGGGATTCTATGTACGGCGCACGGATGAATTCCATCGGCACCTCTCCGATCCCTTTGAAATCCGCCGTTGCGGAAAAACTACCCAACTGCCTTCCGTATGCATTCCTCCTTGCGACGATGGGCATTGTCGCAAAATAAGTCCTATCGTCATTATCAATGCCGTGTGCCAGTAGCAAAAGACCTGCACATGTTCCGAAGGCAGGAAGTCCCTCGGATATCCTCTCTTTCAGTACATCGAACATGCCCAATTCACGAATCAATTTTCCCATCACCGTGCTTTCTCCACCCGGAAGGACGAGACCGTCCATATCCTTATCGAGATCTGCAGAATTCCTGATCTGGAACGTTCTCGTACCTAGAGCCCTGAACATCTTCTCATGCTCTGCAAAAGCACCCTGGACCGCAAGGATGCCGACGATCATCACTGCCCGCGCTCCGCCATTATCGTCTTTATCTCCTGTTCATTGATCCCGACCATCGCGGAACCGAGGTCTTCGGAGAGTTTTGCAAGGATGACCGCATCCTGGTAGTTTGTCACCGCTTTGACTATGGCCGCTGCACGCCTGGCCGGATCACCGGATTTGAAGATTCCTGACCCGACAAATACTCCCTCTGCGCCAAGCTGCATCATCAGGGCGGCATCTGCGGGGGTCGCAATGCCTCCTGCTGCGAAATTTACAACTGGCAACCTTCCGTTCTCGCGGACATCTTTCAGCAGATCGAATGGGACCTGCAGTTGTTTTGCAGCTTCGTAGAGCTCGTCCTCCGAAAGTCCCTTGATTCTGCTTATCTCGGAGTTCATCGCCCTCATATGTCTGACCGCCTGAATGATATCCCCTGTTCCTGGCTCACCTTTGGTTCTGATCATCGATGCTCCTTCGTTGATACGTCTCAGTGCTTCTCCCAGATCTCTTGCACCGCAAACGAACGGCACTTTGAACTGTCTCTTATCTATGTGATATACGTCATCTGCAGGAGAGAGGACCTCACTCTCATCAATGTAGTCTATTTCGATCGCCTGAAGGATCTGCGCCTCCACAAAATGTCCGATACGTACCTTGGCCATTACCGGTATGGACACCGCTTCCTGTATCCCTTTTATCATCTTCGGATCACTCATTCTCGAAACGCCCCCCGCAGCACGGATATCGGCTGGGATACGCTCAAGTGCCATTACTGCACATGCCCCTGCTTCCTCTGCTATTTTCGCTTGCTCAGGCGTTGTGACATCCATGATCACACCGCCTTTCAGCATCTGAGCAAGTTCCTTGTTGAGACCGTATCTTTCGTTTGACATCTTTTCACCTTTCAGTCAATCTTTTCATATCCTTTGTACTTCGTTTATTTTAAACCTTTGAATGTACTGACAAATATGTAGAATGATGAATAAAAATATTCATTAATGCTTTAATTATACAATTCTGGAATGTGCCATCGACAAATGTTTTGTTCTCTGAAGCCGATTTCGTGTGATACCTGGAATACGATCGACATGAAATCGTTGAAGATGAAAATGATCTCGCATATGTACCCTGCTGTGAACCGTAGACAGCACCGTTAGGAAGAACCTACGAATATAGGAACTGAAAGAAGATTGTTTGAAAACAGATTGCTATGAACGTTATCTGAAGTACCGATAGAAATACCTAGCATCCGAAATACGGTGCGACGGTATCGAACCGCATATGCTCAGATTACAGACTCAGCACCGTGAAAAGTTCTCGATGAAAATCCTATCATTCGCTTAAATGCTTTCTTCCGCATGGCATTTTATGCTGTAATAGCGCAGATAAAAGACAGACGTACTCGTCAGTTCTTCAGATCAGCCCTTCTGGCTTCATATTCCCTCAAGGCAGCGACGATGTATTCGGACCTGTTTCGGTGCTCCTTGTACTTATCTATATCATAGTCCATGAATTGGATTAATCCTTCCGGACATTTGAAGTTGATTTGATTCATGGATCTAACTTTCATACTCATCCTAGTATAATCGAATTTGACTTTAACCGTTTATATAACGAAGGAATCACCTTCGTTTGATTTATATACTGAGAACTCGTAGGTGTGATGTTATGGCACTTTTGATTTTCAAGTTATGGATGTCAAATAAAGGGCCTGGAATAAGGGGGTCCAGTCCGCAATAAGGATTGAGTAGGACTGGACGGTTTCAACAGGACGACAGAAGGTGGTGCTTCTGCCGGAGACCGCAGACATGCAGACTTCGAAAACTTGACCATGTCGTGTCCTCGGGATTATCGTGTACGCCGTAGGTCGATACGTTCGGTTGGTTCACATAGGTGAACTTGGTGGTATGTTTCCTGTCCATGCCACATCCCTAAGCACATGGCACGGTATTGGAACCTCGTTCTAAGATATATAAAGTGTACCCAAAACGAAAACCGTCCGGGACAGGCACATTTCAATCATCCTGTCATCGAATTCGATCAATCAGACCTTGGATCCTGTTGTTTGCACCATAATAACGAAACCTTCTGATGATAAGAATAACAGAATCCCTCATTCGATACGGACAATACGGAAGGCCCTTCGGAAAGAACGGAAACACATGAGATATGGGATGGTGCCGAAGACCGGATTCGAACCGGTGAACTTCTACAAGAACAGATCTTGAGTCTGTCGCCTTTAACCAGGCTTGGCTACTTCGGCTTGTTGTCTTCCGTAAACACAGGGGGATAATAAAACTTATTGATGCTTTTTCCT